>CAZGWX010000250.1:0-7315 GCA_964529515.1 uncultured Acidimicrobiaceae bacterium | reverse complement strand
GATGGAGGACGTGGTCGAGTTCAAGGGCGGCAAGAAGGTCACCGTCCCGAGGAAGGTCTTTCCTGGCTACATCCTCGTCCGGATGACCCTCGACGACGACTCCTGGTACGCGGTGCGCAACACGCCCGGCGTCACCGGTTTCGTGGCCGGCAACGCCCAGAAGCCCACTCCGCTGTCGCGGCGCGAGGTGGAGCGCTTCCTCGGCGTCCAGGAGGAAGAGGAGAAGACCAAGCCCCGCTTCAAGCCCGAGTGGGAGGTCGGCGAGCAGGTGCGCGTCGTCACCGGGCCGTTCGCGGATTTCAACGGGGTCATCGAGGAGATCAACATCGACCAGCAGAAGGTCGTCGTCCTCGTCAACATCTTCGGGCGCGACACACCTGTCGAGCTCGGCTTCGACGACATTCAGAAGAACTGAGAAGGAACATGGCTAGGAAGAGACTCGTCACGACCGTGAAGATCCAGCTCCCCGCTGGACAGGCCACACCGGCGCCCCCCGTGGGCACGGTCCTCGGCCCCCACGGTGTCAACTTGATGGACTTCGTCAAGGCGTACAACGATGCCACCGCCAACCAGCGGGGCCAGATCATCCCTGCTGAGATCTCGATCTACGAGGACCGCTCCTTCACCTTCGTCACCAAGACGCCCCCGGCAGCCGGTCTGCTTCGGCAGGCCGCCCGCGTGGAGAAGGGCTCGGGTGAGCCCAACAAAGAAAAGGTGGGCAAGGTGACCTCGGCGCAGGTGCGTGAGATCGCAGAGCAGAAGATGGTCGACCTCAACGCCAACGACGTCGAAGCCGCGATGAAGATCATCGAGGGCACCGCCCGCTCGATGGGAATCACCGTCGAGGGATAGATAACAGTCCAAGTACCAATACCAGGTACTGAGTACGGCAGCGGCGAAGCCGCCGCTCAAAGTGGGAGGCCCGTGCCGGGCCGCCTGGACCACAAGGAGAAACACATGGCACATGGCAAGAAGTACCGCGAGGCGTCCTCCCGGTACGACAAGATGACCCCCTATCCGGCCGCCGAGGCTCTGGAACTGGTGAAGTCGTTCGCTTCGGCGAAGTTCGACGAGACAGTCGAGGCGGTGTACGTCCTCGGCATCGACGCCCGCAAGGCCGACCAGCTGGTACGCGGCACAGTGGCCCTTCCCAACGGGACCGGCAAGAACGTCCGCGTCGCTGTGTTCTGTCCGCCGGCCCTCGAGAAGGAGGCGACCGAGGCCGGAGCCGACGTCGTGGGCGGCGTGGAGCTCGTCGAGGCCATCCAGGGCGGCAGGGCCCTCGATTTCGACGTGGCGATCGCCACGCCGGACATGATGGCCGAGGTCGGCAAGCTCGGCCGTGTGCTCGGTCCTCGTGGCCTCATGCCCAACCCCAAGGCCGGGACGGTGACCCAGGAGGTCGGCAAGGCGGTCACCGAGTTCAAAGGTGGCCGCATCGAATACCGCAACGACCGCTACGGCAACGTTCACGTGCCGGTCGGCAAAGTCTCCTTCGAGGTCGACCAACTGGTGGGTAACCTCGCCGCTCTGTCCGCCGAACTGGTGCGCGCCAAGCCGGCCGCCTCCAAGGGGCGCTATGTGAAGGGCCTCACGGTGTCTTCCACCATGGGCCCCGGGGTCAAGGTCGACGTCGGCCGCATCGAAGACCTCACCGCCCTGGCTCGCTGAGCCGCTCGAGAACGCGAGAAGGCCCCCGTGCAGGGGGCCTTCTCTCAGCTTGGGGGCTTCCGCGGCGACGAACTCAACGCTTGTGGGGCTATCGGTTGCCAGGTCCACCGTCCGCACGCGACCGATACTCTCTCTGTGGACCAGGGTAGGGGCTGGTCTCGATCGGCCTCGTGGCCCTCTGCGGGTCCGTGGCGAGGCGGGGGCGGTCAGGATTCCCGCCGTGTTCGCGGAAACCCCCAATTTGTCAATCAACCCAAGTGTCGCGCGCCCTGTCGCCAGTGTCCAGGGAAATTCTGGAAGATGGACTTCTCCCCCATTCATGGGGAGTACCGGCGAAGCCGGGGAGGGGGTCGGTTCCACAGTCCAGTGCGGTCTTACGCGCCGCTCCACCGGATTGCGCCTAGTCACGTCGTCCCGTTACTATTCCGTCTGCAACACCAATACCCCGACCGAAGACCGCTGGCGTCATCGACAGAATGGGAACGATCCCACCAGCGCAGGTTGCTTCTCTCGAAGCCCCTCGTCTGTCTCGGTCGAGGGGTTTGATCGTTGTAGGAGTGACAAATGCCAAGACCAGAAAAGGTCCAAGCGGTACAAGACATTCGAGAGAAGCTGGAGAGCGCCGAAGCGGTATTCCTCACGGAGTACCGGGGTCTTTCGGTCAAGGACGTCTCGGAGCTCCGTCGTGCCCTGCGTGACAGTGGCGCCGAGTACAAGGTGGTCAAGATGACCCTGGCCCGCCTCGCCGCTGGCGATGCGGGAATCACGGGCCTGGACGACCACCTGATCGGGCCGACCGCCCTCGCCTTCGCCAACCGTGACCCGGTGGCGACTGCGAAGGCCCTCAAGGAGTTCTCCAAGACGGGCGACGCGCTCGTGCTCAAGGCCGGCTACCTGTCGGGTCAGATCCTCACACCTGAGGAGGTCTCCCGACTCGCCGAGATCGAGCCGCGCGAGGTCCTGCTCGCCAAGTTCGCGGGTGCGGCCAAGGCGCCGCTCTACGCGGCGGCAGGCATGTTCGCCTCGTTCACCCGCAACGCTGCCTCGATGTTCAGCCAGCTGATGGACAAGAAGGAATCGGGCGAGTCTGCCCCGGCACCTGCCGCCGAAGAGGCGTCGGAACCGGCAGTGGACGAGCCCACCGAGACCACGGCCGCCTCGGCCGAGGAGGAATGAAATGGCCAAGACCAAAATGTCCACGGAGGACCTGCTCTCCGTATTCGAGGAGATGACCGTCCTCGAGCTCAAGGAGTTCCTCGACGCTTTCGAGGAGAAGTTTGAAGTGACCGCTGCCGCTCCCATGGCAATGGCTGCTGCTCCCGCCGCCGCCGGTGGCGGTGACGGTGCCGCCGCCGCCGAGGAGAAGGACGAGTTCGACGTCGTCATCACCAGCGCGGGCGCGCAGAAGATCCAGGTGATCAAGGAAGTTCGTGCCCTCACCAGCCTGGGCCTCAAGGAAGCCAAGGACCTGGTCGACGGTGCTCCGGCCAAGGTGCTGGAGGCCGCGGACCCGGACGCCGCCAACAAGGCGAAGGAGGTCCTCGAGGCCGCCGGCGCCACGGTGGAGCTTCAGTAGCGACAATTCCGCGCCAGCTTCAGCTGGCGCAACCCCCCACTTGTGGGGGAAGGGACCCGCTTGCGGGTAGGGGGTCAGTTCCGAAGCCGTAGAGCTCTACGCGATGGAACGGACCCCCTCCCCGGCTTCGCCGGTACTCCCCCACGAGTGGGGAGACATCCTCAGCTAAGAGAAGTACTCCTTGACCGCTTCGGTCTCGCGAGAACGGAGCCGGACGTTGGCGTCCAGCTTCTCGAGATTCTGCTGGATCGACCGGGTGGCCTCCGGAATGGGGTGCTCGGAGAGGAACGCCCTCACTTCGGCGGCGACATCGGGCTGCGACAGGGCGGATATTCCCTCGACGACACGCACCTTGGTCATCCCTGGCATGACCTCGAGCAACGATTCCCAGCGCGAGGCGGCATTGCGCCATACGGCAGGCCCCGACTTGCCCATGAGCAGCCGGGCAAACACCCAGAAGCCGTCCTGGGTGCGGATGTCCCCGTCGATCACTTTGTCCATCGTCGACACGGCTAGCTCTTCAGCCGGGACACCCGCCACAGACCTCAAATACCGGACCTGATCGAGCGGAGTCTTGGCCGCCGTGTAGGCCTGCCACAGCGCCTCGTAATCCTCGGGGCTGCCGAACCGGGCGAATACCGTCAGTGCGGCGGTGGTCACCTCCGGGTCGGCCGATTCGCCGGCGAGCAGGTCATGGACGATGACGCGGCAGCGCTCGATCGTCTCGGTGTCACGGCCGAGCACTCCCATGGCGGCGATGAGCTCGCCCCGCAGCTTGCGCTCGAGATCCGAGTCGCCCGGTCCCGGTTTCCAGCCCATGCGGGCCGTCGGCGGCCCGAGCAGGCCGCTCACGAACTCCTCGAACGCCGGCCGTACCGACTCCTCGAGGGCGTGGTGCTCGATGGTCCCGAGGCCTCCGATGATGATCGACCAGATGGCGTGCTCGGTCTCGTCGCCGAAGCCGGCCACCAGGTCCAGGAAGTGGGCGCTGTCGGCCTGGCCTGACCGCACGAAGGCGAGGGTGTCGGAGACCAGGGTGTATCGCTCGATGTCATCGAGGCTGGCTAGGTTGGAGATCAGCTTTCCGAAGCTCGTGTCGCAGTAGCCCGTGCGGTAGAAGCCGTTGCCGCCGCCATTGCCGACGATCCAGTCCAGGTTGCCGTCGAAGGAGATGACCGTTTCGTCCTCGTCGAGCAGGAGCTTGCGGGTCTGCACCTCACCGTCGATCGAGTAGCGGAGCTGGATCGGCACCTTCCACTGAGTCGTGTCGGTCTCATCCGGCACGACCAGGTACCGGCGCTGGGTGAGGCTGACGCCGCCGGGCACCATGCGGACTTCGATCTGGGGAAAGCCCCGCTGGTAGACCCAAGTCTCCATGATCTCGGACACCGGCCACTCCGAAGCCGAGTCGAGCCCCTCCCACAGGTCACGAGTGACCGTGTTGGCGTACTCGTGCTTGCGCAGGTAGTTGCCGACCCCGGTGCGGAAGTTCTCCACGCCGATGAACTCGTCGATCATGTGGAGGACCGCCGACCCCTTCCCATAGGTGATGGAATCGAACATCTGGTCGACTTCTTCAGGCGCATTGACCTCGAACTCAATGGGGCGGGTGCTGACGAGCTGGTCGGTGGACATCGCCCACGGCACCTCCAGGTTGGAGAAGGCCAGCCAGCGCTTCCACTCGGGACGCATGGCGTCGGTCGCCTTCATCTCCATGAACGAGGCGAACGCTTCGTTGAGCCAGGCCCCCTCCCACCAGGCCATGGTGACTAGGTTGCCGAACCACTGGTGGGCGATCTCGTGGCCGATGACGTCGAGGCTGTTTTGCAGCTCGGCCTGCGATGCCTTGGACCTGTCGATGACCAGGTAGGCGTCACGGTAGGTGATGAGGCCGACGTTCTCCATGGCCCCGGCTGCGAAGTCGGGGATGGCGATGTGGTCGAGCTTGTCGGCCGGGTAGGGAATCCCGTAATAGTCCGACAGGTACTCGAAGCAGAAGACCGCATTCTCGAGGGCGACGTCGGTGAGTCCGAGCTTGCCGCGGGGGACGATGATCCGGATGGGAATGCCCCTCGAGATGACCGGTTCGGTGGCCTCGAACGCCCCGGCGATGAAGGCCAGCAGGTAGGTCGACATCTTCATCGTCCTGGCGAAGCGGAACTCGACCTTGCCGTCGTTCTCCACGCGCTCCTGCTCCAGCGAGTTGGAGTAGGCCTCGAGTCCGGGCGGCACGACCATTGTCGTCTGGAAGGTGGCCTTGAAGTCGGGCTCGTCCCAGCAAGGCAGGACACGCCGTGCATCGGTGGCCTGGCACTGCGAGGTGGCGATCGGGTGCTCGTTGCCTTCGTCGTCGCGGTACACCGAGCGGTACAGGCCTTTCAACTGGTCGTTGATCGTGCCCGAGTAGTCGATCACCAGCCGGTAGTCGCCGGGGGCGAGCTCCGACTCGAGCGTGAGCGTCGCCCGCTCGTACTTCTCGTCGTAGGCGATGCCGGTGATCCCCAATCGCTCGTCGCCGGAGGTGAGGAAGGCCTCCTTGATGTCGATGTCGGCGGTGTTGAGGATGACCTCCGAGGACGGGTCGCCGACCCGGATGTCAATGCCGACCTCACCCGCGAAGGTGAAGTGGTCGAAGTCGAGGTCCAGTCTGATGTCGTAGTGCTGGGGGACGATGCCGCGGGGCAAGCGAAACGAGCTGTCGGCCAAGGGAAATTCTCCTCAGAATGTGGTTTCGACAATCGTAACCGGGGGTGACAGACAAGGGTCATGGCGAATAGCGCTTACCCTGGGGTGTCGATGAGCCCTGAGCTGAAGACGGTTCTCGTCACGATCCACGGACCGGATCGCCCGGGGATCGCCGCCGGGATGATGGACCTCCTCGCCTCGGAGGGCTGCGAGATCTACGACGTCGGCCAGATCACCATCCGGGGCCGTCTCATGCTGAACGTGCTCATCGGCGTCCCCGCGGAGCAGGCGACCGTGCGCGACGTGCTCTTTTTCTGCTGGGAGAACGAGCTGGAGGTCGACTTCGAAGTGGTGGACCCGACCCCAACGCCCCCGAAGAAGCTCTCGGTAGTCACCGTTATCGGGCCCCGCGTCACCGCCGAGGAATACGCCGGAGTCACTTCGGCCATCGCATTGGGGGGCGCCAACATCGAGCGCATCGTCCGCCTGTCTCGCTACCCGGTGGTGAGCTACGAATTGACTATCTCCGGTGGAGACGTGACGGCAATCACCGACGACCTCGTCACTCTTGCCGCCGCGACTCCGATCGACATCGCGATCCAGCCGGACGGTCTCGCACGGCGGGCCAAGCGCATGGTGGTCATGGACGTCGACTCCACACTCATCCAGGAGGAGGTCATCGATCTCCTCGCTCGGGAGAACGGGGTCGAGTCAGAGGTCTCCGCACTCACGGAGGCTGCGCTCGCCGGTGAGGTCGACTTCGCAGACTCGCTTCGAGAGCGGGTCCGCCTCCTCGCTGGCCTCGAGGAGGGTGCGTTGAGGAAGGTGGCCGCCGAGATCACGCTCACTCCCGGGGCCAGGACCCTCATCCGTACGCTCCACCGGCTGGGCATCAAGACCGCCATCGTGTCGGCGGGCTTCATGAGGTTCTCCAGGGCCCTGGCCGAGAGGCTGGGCATCGATTACTACATCTCCAACACCCTTGAGGTCGTCGACGGCGTCCTCACCGGTGGGCTGGTCGGAGACTTCGTCGACGGGCCGCGCAAAGCGGAGTTCGTCGCCGAGATCGCTGCCAAGGAGGGAATCCCTCTCGATCAGGTCGTGGCCATCGGCGACGGCGCCAACGATCTCCATATGCTGCGGTCAGTTGGGCTCGGGATCGCTTTCAACGCCAAGCCAACGGTGACGGCTGAGGCGGACACCAGTATTCGGGTGCCGTATCTCGACCCGATTCTGTTTCTCCTCGGCATTCAGAGGGAGCACGTGGAGATGGCCGACTCAGAGGACGACGAATTGGACACGGCAGAGCTGATGCCCGTCCCGGACCTCCCCCCGGCCTAGCCCGTGGATGTCTCCCCCACCGGTGGGGGAGTACCCGAGCGA
>CAZGWX010000249.1:0-4345 GCA_964529515.1 uncultured Acidimicrobiaceae bacterium | reverse complement strand
GTCAGCGAGGCGGGAGGTAGGGGGCAGAAAGATCCCTCCCGCGACCACCTCTCGCGTGAGAAGCCTTCTTGTTCGGAGCGACGGCCCCCCTACCCCCATCGCCGGCTCTGGGGGACCAAGCGGGGCGTCAGGCCTCCAGCTTGGACCGTATCGCCTTGATGTCCGCCGCCATCTCGTCGTCCCCGTCTGCGCTCTGCGGCGAATCACGGTGGATCAAGAAGGTGGCCAGCACGACGAAGCTGAAGAGCTGGAGGAACTCGCTCTGCCAGTTCTCGAAGGTCGATGCTAGGAACGCCGACCAGAACTCGCCGCTCCACAGCTCTGGCCGCGGCTCGCCATGGGTGACCGCCTCGTTGACCTCGACCTGGTACTGGAAGTAGAGCTGTGCGACCCAGGACATCAGGAAGAGGGACGCCAGCACGATGCTGAGTAGATGGTCGTGAAACCAGTTGCCATTCGGCTCCCGAAAGGTCTTCTTCTTGGCCATCAGACACCCGACCGAACTTCTTCAGCCATGCGACTCCCTTCTGCCCGAGCGATACCACGCTGGGAGCCGGGTCAAAACGGCTAGCGCCGGAACGCGTCCGGCGCGATCGGGTCCTGTTGACGACGGCGTGCTGGAAGACCCGACCAGTACTGAGGCGGAAAGTCGTGGCCGGTGTACCCGAGGTCGATGGCGGCATTCAGCGTCCAGTAGGGGTCGACGAGATGGGGCCGGGCCAGCACGCAGAGATCGGCCCGGCCGGCCACCAGGATGTTGTGGACGTCGTCGATCGACGACACCGCTCCCACCGTCATCGTGGGGATTCCCGCCTCGTGGCGGATGCGATCGCTGAACGGGGTCTGATACAGACGCCCGTACTCGGGTCGGGCTTCGATGGAGGTCTGGCCCGTTGACACGTCGACGATGTCGCAGCCGTGCTCCTTGAGAGACCGGGCGACGGCGACGGCGTCGTCGCCGTCGAACCCGCCGGGAACCCAGTCGGTCGCCGAAATGCGGACCGACAGTGGACCCGGCCACACCTCGCGCACCGCGTTCAGCACCTCCAGCGGGTACCTCATGCGGTTCTCCAGACTGCCGCCGTACTCGTCGTCACGCTGGTTGGCGAGAGGGGTGAGGAAGCTCGACATCAGATAGCCGTGGGCGTAGTGGAGTTCGAGGAGGTCGAAACCGATCCGTCTGCCCCTCTCCGCGGCAGCGACGAACGCGCCGCGGACCTCGTCCATGTCCCGACGCGTCATCTCCCGGGGCACCTGGGAGTCCGGCCGATACCGGATGGGTGACGGGGAGATGATCTCCCAATTCCCGTCGTCGAGAGGATCGTTGTCGCCCTCCCACATCCGCTTCGTCGAGCCCTTCCGCCCTGAGTGCCCGAGCTGGAGCCCGATCTTCGCCTCTGTCTCGGCGTGCACGAAACCGACAATCCGGCCCCAGGCCCGCTCCTGCTCGTCATTCCACAACCCTGTGTCCGCTGGCGAGATCCGGCCCTGGGGTGTCACGCAGACCATTTCGGTCATCACCAGGCCGGCTCCACCGACGGCACGGCTGCCGAGGTGGACCAGGTGCCACTCCCCCGGCACGCCGTCGTCACCCGCCGAATACTGGTCCATGGGCGACACGACAATGCGGTTGGGCAGGACCAGGTCCCTGAGGCGGTATGGGTGGAACATCGGCGGCACTTCGGGAGCCACCTCGACCGGGCTGCCGTGATCCGATGCGGCGTACCAGCGGTCGACCGTCTCCATGTAGGCCGGGTCGCGGAGACGAAGGTTGTCGTATGTGATCCGCTGGCTGCGAGTGAGCAGGCTGAACGCGAACTGTTCCGGTTTCATATCCCGGTAGCGGTCGGCACCTTCGAACCACTCCAAGCTCGCCTTGGCCGCGCGCTGCAGGCTGTCCACCGCGGGTCGACGTTCCGCCTCATACGCCTCGAACGCTTCGTCGAGGGGGCCATCCTTGGCGAGGTGGACAGCGAGGGCGATGGCGTCCTCCATGGCCAGCTTGGTACCCGAGCCCACCGAGTAGTGCGCGGTGTGCACGGCATCACCAAGGAGGACCGTGTTGCCGTGGTGCCATCTGGCGCACTTGATCGTGGGGAACTGGAGCCACTTCGAGTTGTTGCCCACCAGCGGCTGGCCGTCGAGATGATCGGCAAAAAGCTCCTGACAGTGGCTCAGGGCGACCTCGTCGCTGACGCCGGGCGGGAACACGTCGCCCTCCGTGGCGTCGAGTCCCAGTCCGCCCCAGGTTTCCGGCGCCATCTCGACGATGAAGGTGCTGCCCGATTCCGAGTACGGGTAGATGTGCGCCCACACCATCCCCGCATCGGTGTTGAGGAAGACGAAGTGGAACCGGTCGAACACCTTCGGTGTCCCGAACCAGGCGTACTTGTTCACCCTCGGTTCCACCGACGGCCCCAGGTGGGGTTCCAGGGCTCGGCGCACCATCGAGTTGGCCCCGTCGGCACCGACCACCACGTCGGTATCGAGTTGCGCGAGGTCGGTCACCTCACTGGAGAAGTGGAGATCGGCTCCCACTTCCGACGCTCGCTTCGACAGGACTTCGAGGAGCCGCCGCCGGCTCAGCGCGGAGAATCCGTGTCCGCCCGACACGATTCGCCGCCCGGACGGGTGCCTGATCTCGATGTCCCCCCAGCTGATGAACTCCGACTCGAGAACGCCGAACGACTCGGTGTCGGCCTCGGCGAAGTGATCCAGGGTCTCGTCGGAGAACACCACGCCGAAGCCGTACGCGTCAGCCGGTGTGTTGCGCTCGTGGACGGCAACTTCGAAGTCGGGCCGGTGGCAGCGGAGCAACGTGGCCAAGTAGAGACCCCCAGGACCGCCACCGACGATGGCGACCTTCATTGGGCGACTCTCATGTCCGTTTACTCGGCGAGGACGGCGCGCACCGAGGGCTCCCCGGTGACGTAGTTGATCGACGATGCCCGCGTCGCCTCGATGAGGTCAGGCTCCACCGCCCGGAGGCGGTCGAGTGTCTCGGCGCTGTCCGCTATCTCCAGCTCGGTGACCTCGGTCCGCATCGAGGTCTTGGCGTCGGACTTTGTCTTCCGGACTGCACCCAGGACGGAGGTGGCGGCGGTGAGCACCAACGGGTCGCCGGTCAAGCCGTCGAACTCGGAGACTTTCGGCCATGGCTGCCGATGGACCGATCCCTCCTGCCACCAGGACCACACCTCTTCGGTCACGAACGGGAGGAACGGGGCGAACAGGCGCTGGTAGGTGCTGAGGGCCAGCTGCAGGGCGGCATGGGCAGATCGTGCCGAAGCGCCGTCCCCGTAAGCGCGGCTCTTGACGAGCTCGACGTAATCGTCGGTCCAGGTCCAGAAGGACTGCTCGGCGAACTCGAGCGCCCGGGCGTAGTCGTAGTCCTCGAACGCGATCGTGGCCGCATCGACCACCTGAGCCAGCCCGGCGAGCATCGCCCGGTCGATCGGTTCCGAGACGGCCGAGGGCTCGACGTCGTCGGCGAACCCGAGGACGAAACGCGAGGCGTTGAGGATCTTGATGGCCAGGCGCCGGCCGATCCGCATCACCCCGGTGTCGAGTGCGGTGTCAACGCCCGGACGGGCATGGCATGCCCAGTACCGGACGGCGTCGGGACCGTGCTCGTCGATCATGCCCTGTGGGGTGATGACGTTGCCCACCGACTTGGACATCTTCTTTCGGTCGGGGTCGAGGATCCATCCGTTAATCGTCGACGTGTGCCATGGGAGGTCGTCGTGCTCGTAGTGGGACCGGACCACCGTGGAGAACAGCCACGTGCGGATGATCTCGGGGCCCTGGGGCCGGATATCCATGGGGAAGACCCGCTGCCAGAGGTCAGGGTCGTCGATCCAGTGGCCGGCGATCTGCGGCGTCAGTGAGGAGGTGGCCCAGGTGTCCATGATGTCGGCCTCGCCGACGAACCCGTCCGCCTGGCCGCGCCTGGACTCGTCATATCCGGGCGGGGCCTGTGAAGTCGGATCGACGGGCAGCTGGTCCTCGGTGGGGGTCAGCGGGTTGTCGTAATCAGGGGTCCCATCGGCGAGCACCGGATACCAGACCGGGATCGGGACGCCGAAGAACCGCTGTCTGGAGATGAGCCAGTCGCCCGTCAGCCCCTCGACCCAGTGACGGAAACGGACCGCCATGAAGTCGGGCACCCACCTGAGCTGCTCTCCGCGCTCCAGCAGCTCCTTGCGCAGCTCCTCGTCCCGGGCGCCGTTGCGGATGTACCACTGGCGGGAGGTGACGATCTCGGGGGGCCGCTCTCCCTTCTCGTAGAACTTGACGGGGTGGGTGAGCGGCTCCGGATCCCCTGTTAGGTCCCCAGACTCGGTGA
>CAZGWX010000248.1:0-5565 GCA_964529515.1 uncultured Acidimicrobiaceae bacterium | reverse complement strand
TCGGCTCCCACGGCAGGCGGTCTCGGCACGCCTGCGCTCTTCTACACCGACGATGACGGCGCCTACCTGGTCCAAACGCGGGACATCGTTCCGGAGATGATGCTGGTCGATTCCTCGACCGGCTTGAACGGGATACTGGAGGTCTGCGGTTCGGCAACGACGCGCATCAGCGATGACCGTCTCGATATCCCCTCCATGCCCCCGCACATCTTGCCCCCGAATCTCTGGTGGGCGAACAAGCCCGGATCGACGCTCTTCATGCCGGTGGGGGACGCCAGCGAGGAGTGCCTGGGATTCCTGGCGCTCATGGTGAGGCATGGCGTGATGGTGGTGGATCACGATACAGGCGAGCCGGCGGGGCAACTCGACCGGTTCGTCCGATCGGGCCTCCTCGATCCGGAGAGGCAGCTCCCAATCTCCGAGTTGCTCTCGACCGTGAACGACAGCCTCTGCCTGGAGCTGGCCTTCATGGGTCACAACATCGTCCTCCTGCTCCAGGCGATGGGCCTGGGTGGCCTCTACTTCAACGGGATGGACGGTCTCAGTGCTCTGGGCGCATTCGCCGAGGACGGGATCAACGGCCTCGGCTTCCGATTTGTGCGGGATGAGCGGTGGGTCACGCCCAACCCGGTGGGCCTCGACGGTCTCTACGAGGCGTTGTGCCCTCCAAACCATCCCGACATGAGGGCGGCGGTGGAGGTCTTCGTCGAGCGGAAGTTCGGGCCGGGAGGGGCCTATGACCCCACCACGCCGGGGCCCTGGCAAGACCCTTCATCGGTCAAAGCGACGGTCAACCCATACGACGACGACTTCGTCGACTGCATGGTCGAGGTGGCCAGGTACATGTACGAGAAGTTCGGCAAGTTCCCAGGGACCCGAAGCACGATTCTCCTCCCCGGCTTTGTCCAGGCACACCATCTCGACACCGAGTTCTACGACAAGAATTACCAGAAGGGGTCGTACCTCGAGACCCATGCGCGCCATATGGACCTCTGGCACTGATCGTTTGGCGGGACCGGGCGCGTAGGCTCAGCTCAGGTGACGATTCACACCGACCATCCGTTCTTGCCGGACCCCGGGGACAGGGACCCGCTCCGTCGGTTTCGAAGCCGCCTCCCTGTGCCCGTGACCATCGTCACCGCAGGCACCTTCGATAACAGGACGGGTCTGACTATGTCCTCGGTGCTGGTCACGGAGGGTGACCCGGGGGAGGTCTTGCTCCTGGTGAACCCCAACACCGACCTCTGGGACGCGATCGTCGAGTCGAACCTCCTGGTGGTCCATATCTGCTCACCCGAGCATCGGGGGTTGGCCGAGGTGTTCGCGGGCCGCCAGCCCAGCCCGGGCGGCATGTTCGCCGGACTCGCGGTCACCGACGGTCCATGGGGCCCGGTGCTCGACGATCTCCAGAACCGTCTCTCCGTCACGGTCACATCTTTCGATCCGGCCGGTTGGTCGGGGGTGGTTCGGGGTGTGGTCGACCAAGTGGAAGTCGTCGACTCCATCGACCCGCTCGTCTACTTCCGGGGCCGCTACCGAACCTTGGGTTGACCGCCATACCCCGATCTCGGGCGGTATCGGACCCCACTCCGGGTTCCCGTCGGCTACGAAAATTGCTCTTGCCACGAGGAGTAGGGGACTACTACTGTGAGTGACCGTACCCCCTCGAGGGGAGGGAGGCATATCCGGTGCGGGACGGGTCTCTTCGAGTAACCCAGTTCGAAAGAGGACCCAATGCGCCGACTAACCCCACTGTTGCTGGTGCTGACCCTGCTCACAGCGTCACTGCCGGCCCTGGCCCTGGATGCGACCCAGACCGAGCACGTTCGTCTGGGCTTCAGTGCCGATTTGCCCATCACAGAGACCATCTCCGAGGAGTGTTGCCTGGGCGCTGGGGAGTACACGATCGACTTCAACGGCGAGGCATCGCTGGTCGTCGACATGGGGGCCGACCTTGCGGCCACCTACGACCTCGCCGACCTGGTCGGCGGCAGCTCGATGCCGGTAGCGATCGCGTACACACCCACCAACGACTCGGGTCCAGAACTGAGTCTGGATGTCACGGGCGACTTCGCCTTCGACTTCTGTCTGCTCGGGTTGCTCTGCGACGGGGATTCGGTCTCGGACGTCACGTTCGCCGCAGGAACTGGGGACTTCACAGCTCCCTTGGCCGGGGACCCGGCGGTGAACATCCCGCTGAGCAGTGACACGCTGCAGTTCTTCGTCGGTCCGTTCCACATCGCAGATGCCCACCTCGAAGGGAACCTTTCCCTGGAGGCGGTTGCCTCGGGCGCCGTCCCGGGCCTCGAAGGTGCTGCGGCCGGGCTCGCCGTCGGCGGGTCGGGCACGCTGAGCTCCCCATCTCCCATTCCGATGGTGGAGTGGCAGACCGCAGGGAGCCAGGCGGCCACGATCCTGCTGGACGACCCGCTCTCGGGAGAGGTCGACCTGACCGCGTCGCCGGTAGTGCACTGGCTGGCGCCGACGCTCGACCTGAACCTGGTGGTCGATCTCGTGGATTCGATCAACTTCTTCGGATTCGACGACGTCAACCGCTCGCTGATCTCGGGCGACCTGGGGGCTGAACTCCAGGCCGCCGGGCTCGACGCACTCGTCGGGGACGCGATCGGCGGGCTGGCCGGGGCAGCGGTCGCCGACCGGATCGCCAATGGGTTCATCCCGATCCCGCTACTCGATCCCGAGATAGCCGAGGTGTCGCTGGGCGCGACGCCAACCATCGGGAGCGTGGTGTTCACCATCGACACCGATTCCGACGACGACGGCCTGACCGACGGGGAGGAAATCGCACTCGGCACCGACCCGTTCGACCCCGACACCGACGATGACGGCTTGTCGGATGGTGACGAGGTCAACGTCCATGGCACCGATCCGCTCGATGCGGACACCGACGATGACGGACTGAACGATGGCCTCGAAGTCGAACTGGGCCTCGACCCACTCGATCCCGACAGCGACGACGACGGCATCCCGGATGGACAGGACACCGAGTTCATCGAGAACGCTATCGCCGGACTGGGAAACGAGGCCTTCAAGGACTCGTCGCCAGGAAAGGGCCTTCGCAATGCACTGCTGCAGCGTCTGGACAACGCGGAGCGGGAGGTGGCGGCCGGTCGTGTCGACCAGGCGATCCACCACCTCGAGAACCTTCGCAGGCATCTCGACGGTTGCGGGACCACGGCGGACGGGGACGATTGGATCGTCGACTGCGATGCGCAGGTCATGATCCGGGATCTTCTCGATCTCCTCATAGCGAACTTGTCGGCTTGACGATCCAGACCCAACGACGCCTGAAGAGAGGAGCCAGGGGCACCCGCCCCTGGCCCCTCCTCATTGCCCTTCTCGCCGTGGCGGTGGCGGGTGCCTCATTCGTGCTCGCCGATTTGACGGGGCCGGATCAGGAGGGCGCGCCTGCCGGTGTGCCCGCCTCCTCCGACCCGTCCGACTCATCGGGCTCCACAGGCTCCGGCTCCGTCGGCACCGCCGGTGTGTTTGCCGGTGTCACCACCGCTGATTTCGCCTTGGGCGACGATCCTGTCGGCGATGGTGCCGACCTGGCCTGTTCCCGGTTCCGGGAGGGCGATACGGTGCTCGAGTTCGCTACCTGGTTCGAGGCCGAGGTGAAGTTGGGCCCAGCGGAGCAGCAGGAGCTGTTCCAGTCGATCGTCGTCCGGGCCCTGACCGAGTCGTGTCCGGAGGTTGTCGCCGGCGACTAGAACGAGTACCGGAGGATGGCCGCCAGATCGCCGCCGCCCGGCACGTCCTCGCGGCGCACGGCCAGGACAGTTCCCCGGTGATCCCAGACTCTTCGCGCGATCTCGTCCACTACCGCGTAGGCGACGGCGTCGTCGACGTCGGAGAAGTGGACCGTCCCGTCCTCCTCGACTTGGCCGGGCAACACCGAGTCCATGTCCACGACCAGGGTGTCGACCATCCCGTTGGTTGCGGCCCTGGCCACGTTGGCGACGTCGGTCCAAGCGCGTCCTTCGGACTCCCGGAGGTCGAACAGCTCGTGGAGGTCGGCAAGTTGGCCTGCGTAGAGCTCGTCGAGGACGAGGCGCGCTTTGGCGGCGAGCTCGCCGGCGTTGACGTTCTCGGGGTTGCCCTGGATCGTTGTCGCGGCGAGGTGCGGATAGGTGTTCACGGAGCGATAGATCGACTCCAGCGGATCGGTCGCAGCCAGGATCAGTGGCACATCGAGTCCGGAGACGAAAGGACGGATTGCCTCGTCGATGCTGCGGCAGTAGGCACGCAGGTGGCTCTTCTCCGCCATCGAGCTCTGGGTCTTCCCTTTCGGCGAGCGATCGTCGACGTGGACGATTCGTACGGCGTCTCGAACCCCCTCCGGCAGGTCCGACAGCTTCACTTCGTTGGGGCCGCCTTCGGGGAGCACTTCGAGGAGGCGCACTGAGTTCTGGGCCATGGCGAGCACCAATGCGACCTGGGGGAAGGTGATCGAGCGCAGCAAGGGCTTGAGGTGGAACCGATCGGCGACCGCCACCGTCTCGGTCAGCCGGTTGGGAAGACGGAAGGTCACCAGCGAGTCGGGGGTGGCGAACACAGCCAGCGTCCTCGCCTGGAAGCGCCAGAACCCGTCGTCTGCCCCGAGGCCGGCGAGATGCTCCTCTAGTGCGGCGACTCCCCGCTTCGGGTGGTCCGCCGCGCGGAGTTGATCGGCGGCCTCGGCGGCGAGATTCTTGAGCGCAATGCGTTCGGCTTGGGCCGAGGATGCGGGGTCCGTGGGCAGGTAGATGGACACCGAGGCCGGATGAGTCGATGCGAACAGCCGGCTCACCTGGCCGCGGGTCGGGATGTCGGTGTGAAGGGTCAAGGCAGTTGCGCTCCTGGAGTTGGATTCAACTCGAGTCTACGAAAGGGCCCGGTGTGTCCGTCAGGGTCGTTCGTCCTCGTTCAGGACGCGGTACGTGTTGCGGGGTCCCATCCCGGAGCGTCGATGACGTCGAACCGGTTGCCTTCGGTGTCCTCGAGCACCACATAGTCGGCGTCATCCGGATAACCGTCCCATTCCACGCGGCGCGCTCCGAGAGAGATGAGGCGCTCGACCTCGGCCTTCTGGTCGTGGGCGTAGAGGTCGAGATGGATCCGCGGCGGGTAGTGCTGGGGGTAACCGGTGACCGAGAGCGCGATCGAGGTGCCGACATTGGCCCCGGACGGGTCGAGGATTGCCCAGTCCTCCCGCGGCGGGAACCGGTTCACGTAGCCCAGCGCGTGGCGCCAGAACTCGCCTGCTCGGTCGAGGTCCTCGACGGTCAGGACCACTGTTCCAACGGTCAACATGCGCGCGACCCTACCCCCCGATTCCGGCTCCCGGTTGCGGCCGGGGCCCGCCCTATTTCTCCACGGATGATCTGCAGCGCCTGGCAACATCGTGGACGAAGCAAGATGGAGGAGAACGATGTCTTCATTGAACGACAGGCCCAACAGCGCCTTGCTCGTCATCGACATGCAGAAGGGCGTTCTGGCGGAGGCCCACGACGTCGACCGCGTGGTGGGCAATATCAACACCCTCGTGGACAAGGCCAGGGC
>CAZGWX010000247.1:0-2855 GCA_964529515.1 uncultured Acidimicrobiaceae bacterium | reverse complement strand
GTGAAGTGGACACCGAGGAAGGGGTACCTGGGATCGGGAACCGGATAGATCAGGGACCGGATCTCCTCGGCCAGTGGCTTCGACAGTGTGTAGTACTCCCCCCGGAACGGGACGATGCGCACATCGGAGGCCACCCCGCCTGAGGCGGCCACCCGGTCGGAATGGAGCCCGGCACAATTGACCAGGGCACCGAAGCGATGCGCCTCTCCACCGGCGACGACCTCGACATGGTCGGCCCGGTCGCGGATCAAGGTCACGGCGGTCCCGGTCCGCAGCTCGGCGCCTTCGGAGACGAGTCGGGCGGCGAGATGCTCGGCGATGCGGACGAAGTCGGTCACCCCCGCCCCGGGCACGGCGAGTGCCGCGATCCCGGTCGCGGCAGGCTCGATCTCTCGTATCTCCTCGGGGCCGATCCGGCGCAGGCCGGAGAGGCCGTTGGCACGCCCGCGTCGCTCCAGTTCCTCCAGAGCAGCGATCTCCGACGGATCGACCGCGATGACCAGCTTGCCGGAGCGCCGAAACGGGAGGCCCTCGTCCTCGACCAATCGGTACATCTCCTTGGCCCCGGCCACCGCCAGCCGGGCCTTGAGCGAACCGGGTCGGTAATAGAGGCCCGAGTGGATGACGCCACTGGCATGGCCGCTCTGATGGCGGGCGACGCCGTCCTCCTTCTCGAAGATCGTCACCGACGCGCCCTGTCTTTCGGCCAGGAAGGCGCGGGCGGTGGACAGGCCGATCAGACCTCCTCCGACGACCGCCAAGTCTCGCATGATCACATCACCTGCTCAGTCAGACTGCACGCCTGTCGCCCGAGGGTATATCCTCGGCGGAGCCCAGGGCCGACCAAGGAGAATCGATCAAAGTGAGCGGAGCGGTAGTTGTCGTAGGTGGAACCTCAGGGATCGGCCTGGAGCTGGCCAAGCGTTATCAGCAGATGGGCCGGGATGTGATCATCACCGGAAGTGACGATCCCCGTTGTCGCTCCATTGCCGCCGAGCTCGGAGACGGCATCATGGGCATCGGATTCGACCTCGCCGACCCCGCCACGATCGCTCCCGCGCTGGCTGAGGTGGGCCCGGTTTCGCGGCTCGTGCTCTCGGCGATCGCACGTGACTCCAACTCGGTGAGGGAGTACTCCTACGAGCGGGCGATCTCGCTGGCCACCATGAAGCTCGTCAGCTACACCGAGGTCATCCACACGCTGGCCGATCGCCTGGATGAGGACGCTTCGATCGTCCTCTACGGCGGGCGCGCCAAGGACCGCCCCTATCCGGGCTCGACGACGGTGACCACGGTCAACGGCGGCATCACCTCGATGGTCGTCACCCTCGCCCTGGAACTGGCACCGGTTCGCGTCAACGCCCTCCATCCGGGCATCGTCGGCGATAGCCCATTCTGGAAGGACAAGGACCTGGGCGGCGTCATCGCCCGCACGCCGACCGGCAAACTGGCGACAATGGCCGACGTCGTGGATGCCACCGTGTTCCTATTGGAGAACGAGTCGATCAACGGCATCAACCTCCACATCGACGGCGGCTGGATGCTGATGTGAGCGAACCCGAGCCGCTCGGAAACGGGGCCCTCGATGGGATCGGAGATCGTCTCCGTGAGGAACGCGTTCGCGCCGGCCTCAGCCAGCGTGAGCTGGCCCGTCGTCTGGGACTCTCCGCCAGCCTCATCTCCCAGTTGGAGAGCGGACTGTCGAAGCCCTCGGTCGGGACCCTCTACGCGATCGTCACCGAGCTCGACGTGTCGCTCGACCGCTTGATCCGGGGTGCTGAATACGCAGAACCTGCCCAGCCAGTTTCTACTGAGCCGGAGCGTCCGGTCGTTCGGCCTGAAGACCGTCAGACGATCGAACTGGCCTCCGGTGTGCGCTGGGAGGAGCTGACGGCCGGCAGCGAGGAAGGCGTCGATTTCTTGCTGGCCACCTACGACGTGGATGGGTCGTCGACACCCGACCTGTCGTTGATGCGTCATCACGGGCGCGAGTACGGCTACATCGTCTCCGGCACTCTCTCGGTGCGGATCGGTTTCCAGGAGTACGACCTGGCACCGGGCGACTCCATCGCTTTCGACTCCACGACCCCCCACCGCTTGTTCAACCGCGGTGACGACCCCGTGCAGGCGATCTGGTTCGTGGTCGGCAGGGAACACGACCCCCGCCTCAAGGAGTAGTGGGATCGAGTGCTGGCTGCACCACTCCCGTAAGCCCGCGTTAAGCGTGACGCGGTACCATTCGGCATCAAGAGTTCCACGACTTCGAGCCTCAGGCTGCCAGGCGCCCTGATCTTGGTGATACTCGCCCTCGGCGCCTGCTCCGGATCGGCTGAGTCCGCGGTCTCGAGCACCACGACCCCGACAACGTCGTCGACGTCCGTTTCCGCTGCGACTACGCCCACCCAGCCACCCGGCGGAGGCAGCGAGATCCCGTCCGACTTCCCGATTCCGATTATGGAAGGCGGGACGACGGAGTCGGTGTATGCCACCGAGGTCACCGTCCTCTACCCGGAGACATCGTTCGACCAGTTGATCGACTTCTACGAGGACTACTCCAACGTCAACAGCGGGACCGCCCATGACATGTTCGTGGGCAGGGAATGGGAGGTCCAAGGGGCGACGATCAGTGTGACACCCGTCGACCAGACCACGCACCCGGACCGTTCCCCCGGAGCCGTCCTCTTCATCCGGCTCCCGTAATCCTGACCGACCTCGGCAAGAATGCCGGTGTGAGGAAGTTGTTACCCCTGGTGGTCCTGCTCGCTGCCTGCTCCGCCCCTGCTGCCGAGACGACCACGACGCCGCCGCCGCCGAGCACCAGCACCACCACCACGTCCTCCACGACGACCACCACC
>CAZGWX010000246.1:0-5114 GCA_964529515.1 uncultured Acidimicrobiaceae bacterium | reverse complement strand
CGACCACGACGTGCGTTGAGTTCACGCTCTCGTAGTTCGTGGAGGACACGACGACGACTTGGGTTGAGGACACGACCACGACGAGTGTGGAGGACACCACGACCACTTCGGTCGAGGACACCACCACGACGAGCGTTGAGGACACCACGACCACTTCGGTCGAGGACACCACCACGACGAGCGTTGAGGACACGACCACGACTTCGGAGTCGACAACCACCACCGAGGATGACCCTGAGGTTCTCCCCACCGTGGTGACGACCACTCCCGACGAAGTGGACGACGAGGAGCTTCCGTTCACCGGACTCGACTCGGACGTGATGTTCGGAATCGCAGTCCTGCTGTTAGGTCTCGGCGCCGCGCTGCTGGCCATGACCCGGCGCGTGGAGGACCAGTCCTAGAACCGACTTGATGGGGGAGAGAGCGAGCAGATAGTGGGCCCGGCCTCGGCCGGGCCCACTTGCTTGGGTCGACCGACCTATGGTCGTTCCCGCAAACGGTCTCTGCTTTCCGCTACATTCCGTGTCAAGCACGCGGGCAAGGGGATGTTCGGCAGATACCTCAACGGGGTAAGACGCTGACGACACCCTTAGCGGTGAGACAAGGGCAAATAGGGAGGCAAGGAAGCCAGGCCTGTAAGACGGTCACCTCGGTCTGGTGGAGCCAGTGGTGAGACCTACCTATCCCACGCAAGCAATGAAGGGATAGGCAAAAGATGAGAGCGCCAGCAATTGGCGATCGGTGGGAGGTGCGCGGTCTGCTCGGTGCGATCGTCGCAGTCGCCGTGCTGTTGGTCGGTGTCATGCCGATCGCATTAGCGGACACATCGCCGGAAAGTGACGTGCCGTGTGAAATCGGCGCAGGTCAGTACAAGTACGACGTCGAAGAGGACAAGTGGACGCCATCGGATCCCGGTGTCGACCTCGAGATCGTTCTCGACGAGAATGGGCAGGCCGATTCGATCACCGTTCCAGACGGATGGGTGATCGTCTGCGCCAAGGCGGGCACCGAGAAGGAAGACCCCGGAGGCAGGACTGCGGACATGGACCAGGCGATTTCCCACATCGTGATCGCCGTCGAAACCACAACAACTTCGTCCGTCGACGGCTCGACCACGAGTTCGGTGGACAGCTCGACAACGAGTTCCATGGACAGTTCCACGACGAGTTCGGTGGACAGCTCCACGACGAGTTCGGTGGACAGCTCGACGACGAGCTCCATGGACAGTTCCACGACGAGTTCGGTGGATAGCTCGACCACGAGTTCGGTGGATAGTTCCACGACGAGTTCGGTGGATGGCTCCACGACCAGCTCCATGGATGAGTCCACAACTTCGTCTGGTGACGATCCGGAAGATGAGGTCCTGCCCACGGTGGTGACCACTGCCCCGGGTGAGGTCGACGACGATGAGCTTCCGTTCACCGGCCTCGATTCCGAGGTCATGGTGGGACTCGCAATCTTGTTCCTCGGTGCCGGAGCGGCATTGCTGGCCATGACGAGGCGAGCCGAAGAGAACTGATCCGTACCAACTGAACGCAGAAAGCCCCGGGGTAACCTCCCGGGGCTTTCTGATGGACTACCGACAGGCCCTCGATTATCTGGACGCGCACATCGGCTTGGGCGGTGAACCAGGGCTGGATCGGATCCGCGGGTTGCTTGCCGACATGAGTGATCCCCATTTGGGGTATCCGAAGATCCACGTCGCCGGGACCAACGGGAAGACGTCCACCACGCGATTCGCCACCCTGCTGACAGTGGCGCACGGCCTCACGACGGGGACCTGCATCTCGCCCCACCTGCAGGCCACCGAGGAGCGGTTCGGTGTCAATGGCCGCTTCGCCACCGAAGAGGAGTTCGCCCAAGCGATCACTGATGTCGCGGCATTCGCTGAGCTCCGTCCCGAGATCCCGTACAGCTACTTCGAACTGATCGCGGCTGGTGCGTTCGCCTTCTTCGCGGACCAGGCCGTTGCCACAGCAGTGGTGGAAGTCGGAATCGGCGGGCGCCTCGACGCCACCAACGTCATCGACGCCGAAGTCTGCGTGGTCACCTCCGTAGGTCTGGATCACACCGAGTGGCTGGGGTCCGACATTGCCGGCATCGCGGCAGAGAAGGTTGCCATCGCGGGTCCGCAGTCGATACTCATCAGCGGACCGATGCCCGAAGCGGCGCGGACTGTGATGGTGGATCAGGCCCGTGACCTCGGGATCCATCATCGGGCGTATGGCTCCGATTTCGACGTGGTCGCCGCGGAGAGAGGCGTGGGAGGCTGGTTGACGACCATCCGCGGCGCCGAGGCGGAATACCCCGACATTTTCCTCCCCCTCCACGGGAGACACCAGCTGACGAACCTCGCCATGGCAGTGGCTGCGGTGGAGGCTCTCTTCGGGCGGGCTCTCGATCCCGAGGCCGTCAACGACGCTGCTGCTGCCGCCACCATGCCGGGGCGCATGGAGCCTGTCTCGAGGTCGCCGCTGGTGCTCATCGACGGTGCCCACAACCTGCAGGGGATCGAGGTTCTGACCGACGCCCTCCGAGAGGAGTTCTCCACGATCCGCTGGCACCTGGTGTTGGGTGTCATGGGCGATAAGGACGTGACCGCCATGGTCGAGGCATTGGCTCCGTTCGCCGCCGGAGTGGTGGCCACGGCGGTCGACCATCCCCGGGCGGTTCCGCCTGCCGAGCTCGCTGAGATCGTTGGGAAGTTCGTCGAAGTACCGGTGCTCACCGCCGAGTCAATTGCCGACGCCGTGGATATGGCCCGGGCGGAGGCCGGGCCCGACGGCGCCGTCCTCGTCTGTGGTTCGCTCTATGTGGTGGGCGAAGCCAGGGGCGTGTTCCTCGACTGACTTCGCTTGGAGACCGCTCCTCCGATACCGTCTCGGGCCTGATGGCAGAAGAACGCACTTTCGTGATGATCAAACCCGACGGCGTGAACCGTGGCCTGGTCGGGGAGATCGTCTCCCGATTCGAGCGCAAAGGGCTCCATCTGGAGCAGATGCGCATGCTCACTTTCGACGAGGATCTCGCGCGTCGGCACTACGCCGAGCACGTCGAGAAGCCATTCTTCGGCGATCTCCTCGAGTTCATCACTTCCGGACCAGTGGTCGCGATGCAGTGGGCGGGGGAGTCCGCCATCTCGGTGTGCCGGGCTTTGATGGGAGCGACCAACCCCCTCCAGGCCGATCCGGGGACGATCCGAGCCGACTACGGCCTCATCGTCACCGAGAACCTGGTCCACGGGTCGGACGGCCCGGAGAGCGCATCTCGCGAACTGGATCTGTTCTTTAGCTGAGGGGGGCGGTGACCTGATGGCGTCGGCGGGCCATGGAGCTGGTACCCAGCACCGTGACCGGGACCGGTGCGAGCGCCTCGGGGCGATCGCCTGAAGAACCGAGTGATCCTCCAGCATGTACCCCGTATGCGCGGGAAGCCTCGGACGACAGGACCGTGATCCTGTCTCTCACTGCGGGCACTACGGAGTACGGGGTACGGAGTACGTGCATCCGTCTGGGCACAAGGGGCCAATCACTCCTAGACTCACGCGGTCCGCCCCGGGAGTCGGGAGTCGTCCCTCATGGCTGAAACCCTCTTGTCATTCGCAGGCCAGGACATGGCCATCGACCTTGGCACTGCCAACACGCTGGTCTATGTCCGGGGCCGCGGCATCGTGCTCAACGAGCCGTCCGTCGTCGCCATCAACTCCCAGAACAACCGCGCCCTGGCCGTGGGTATGGAGGCGAAGCGGATGATCGGCCGCACGCCGGCCAACATCACCGCCATCCGCCCGCTGCGCGACGGTGTCATCGCAGACTTCGATATCACCGAGAAGATGCTGCGCTACTTCATCCAAAAGGTCCATCACCGGAAGTGGGCACGGCCGCGCATCGTCGTCTGTGTCCCCTCCGGCATCACACCCGTGGAGCGGCGAGCCGTGGAAGAGGCCGCCTATCACGCTGGCGCCCGGCGGGCTTACACGATTGAGGAGCCCATGGCCGCAGCGATCGGATCGGGGCTCCCCATCGCCGAGCCGTCGGGGTCGATGGTCGTCGACATCGGCGGTGGCACGACCGAGGTGGCCGTGATATCTCTGGGCGGAATCGTGGTCTCCCGCTCCATCCGCGTCGGAGGTGACGAACTCGACAACGCTGTCATCGACTTCGTCAAGAAGGAGCACAACGTCCTCATCGGTGAGCGCACCGCAGAGCAGCTCAAGCTGGCCGTGGGCTCGGCCTGGCCCTACGCCGACGAGCCGTCGGCGGAGGTTCGCGGACGTGACCTCGTGACCGGCCTGCCCAAGACGATCCTCCTCACCAGCCCGGAGGTTCGCGAGGCCATCGAAGAGCCGACCCAGGCGATCGTGGACGCCGTCAAGTACACGCTGGACAAGACCCCGCCCGAGCTCGCCGCCGACATCGTGGAGAGGGGCATCGTGCTCACCGGCGGGGGCGCCCTGCTGGTCGGGCTCGACCACCGCCTGGCTCACGAGACCGGTATGCCCATTGTCACCGCAGCGCAGCCGCTTCTCTCCGTGGTGCTGGGTTCGGGCAAGTGTCTGGAAGAGTTCGACACCCTGCACGCGGTGCTGGCGTCGTCGGCCCGACCGTGACCCCCGGGTTCGACCCAGCCACATGAGCAGGGAGCGGACGGGCCGCGCCCTCCCCATGCTGATCACCTTGATCGTTGTCGGGGTCATGCTGATGACCTTCGATGTCCGGTCCAGTGGCGGAGGCGTGATTGGGGTGCTCCGCACTGGAACCCAGACACTGATGGCGCCGTTGCAGAAGGCAGCCTCCTACGCCGTCAACCCGGTGGTCAATCTCGTTGACTCCCTCACCGATGTCGCCACTCTCCGCGAGGAGAATTCGGCCCTCCGACGTTTGGTCCTCGATCTGCGCGCCGAACTCAACGCGGGTCGAGATGACCGGATTCGCCTCCAGCAGCTGGAACGGATCTTCGGAATGAGGGCGTCCGGCATCGACATCGGCCGCACCGTCGCCAACGTCATTGGCCGTGTCGGCGCCACCGTGGACGAGGCACTGATCATCGACAAAGGGACGCGCGACGGCATCGCAGTCGGGCAGCCTGTGGTCGACTCCCAGAACTACATCGTC
>CAZGWX010000245.1:0-3700 GCA_964529515.1 uncultured Acidimicrobiaceae bacterium | reverse complement strand
GCGCCGATCCCGACGAGGTGGCGGCGTCGTATCACCGAATCGAAGCCAGGCACCCCGGACGGTTCTACTTGGGTCTCGGCATTGGCCACCCCGAGGCGACGAGCGAATACCGGAAGCCATACGACACCATGGTCGAGTACCTCGACCGGATGGACGCCGCTGGAGTGCCCGCGGAGAGAATGGTCCTCGCGGCCCTCGGCCCGCGGGTCCTGACACTGGCTGCAGAGCGCACCGCGGGCGCCCACCCCTACTTCACCACGCCGACCCACACCCTGATGGCGCGCGATGTGATGGGCTCCGGGCCTCTCCTGGCGCCCGAGCACAAGGTGGTGCTCGATCCGGCCCGCCGGGCGGAACTGGCCGGGCCCAACGTCGCCCGGTATGTCCGGCTGGCCAACTACCGGGCCAGCCTTCTCCGCGAAGGTTGGACCGAGGCCGACCTGGAAGGGGAGGGAAGCGACCGCCTGGCCGAGGCGATCGTTCTCGGGGGTGATGTGGACTCGGTGGCCGCGCGGCTCAAGGAACACCTGTCGGCGGGAGCTGATCACGTATGTGTGCAGGTGCTGGGGGACGACCCGCTCGAGGAGTACGCCGCCCTGGCCTCAGAACTCGTCGGCTGACGGGTCCGCATGGTGAGATCTTCGGGATCCTCGGCCCCAACGGATCGGTCAAGACCACCACGGTGGAGTGCCTGCAGGGCGGTCGATCGGCGGTGGTGATCTGTTCGGATCGCTCAGCGCCGAAGGCCCGTCCGCCACGGACCTGGCCCGGGACTGGGGTCTCGAGGAGAAATCGAGAGCAAGGTTCGGCAGCCTCTCCGGCGGCCAGAAACAGCGGCCCTCGGGGTGATGCTCTGGTTCGTGATGTTGATGGTGGGGGGTGCGGGACCGCCACCGGAAGTGCTCTCGGGCGCCATGGGTACCGTCGGCGACCTGACCCCGCTCAAGCATGCGGCCCGGGTGATGCAGGACGGCTGGCTCGGACTCGACCCCGCGGCGTCGTGGACGGTCGTCACCGGTGTCGCGGTCGCATCGGCAGCGGCCGCCATCGCCTTCTTCAGGTGGGAGTGAGCGTCACAGGTCGATCGGCGTCAAGTCGAGGCCCTTCTTCTGCAGGTACTCGACGAGGAAGTGCCGGTGGCAGTGCTCGGCGTTGGGCTCGCTGCACAACAGCACGCTCCGGCGCCTGAGCACCCTGTTCCAGTCGACCACGGTCTCCATCGACCTGTCCGCGGCGAGCCTCATGTATGCCTTTCGGAATCCCTTCCAGTCCAGCTCGCCGTGCCGGTAGGCCTTGAATGCCGACTCCTCCGGCGCGAGCAGCGGCTCGTGGCTGTAGCCGGCGCCGAGAATCTCGGTGAGGAAGTAGGGAAGGTCGTCCTTCTTGGTGAATCCGGCGAGCTGGCTGGTGTTCTGCAGCCGGATGTCGATCACGTTCTTTATTGCGGCGCTACGGAGCGTCCCGAAGAACTCCGCGGCGCCCTTCCGGGTGAACCCGATGGTGTAGATGTTCATCACTGCCTCCTGACGGCGTGGTCGCGTGGTCTTCGTCAGCTTCCGCTCCGACCCGTGTCTACAGTCGCCGGGCAGTGAGTGCCAGGTCGCAGACGAAAGGTCGGCCCCTCGGAGTCGAACCTATCCGGACACGGTGCGGGTTGGAACCCCGACGTGTCCCGTCTGCAGAGATCCTCCCATGACGGGCTCGGGCCTGGGCACCTTGATCCTGATCGGCGCCATCGCCGGACTGTTCAGCGGCTTCTTCGGTGTCGGCGGCGGCTTCATCATGGTTCCGCTGCTCACCGGGCTGGCGAAGTTCGACCAGCACCGGGCACATGCCACCTCGCTCGCGGCC
Source organism: uncultured Acidimicrobiaceae bacterium (assembly GCA_964529515.1). Lineage (GTDB taxonomy): Bacteria > Actinomycetota > Acidimicrobiia > Spongiisociales > ZC4RG35 > ZC4RG35. Next base: position 1,849 of record CAZGWX010000245.1, on the reverse strand, counting down.
ATCGTCCTCATCGCCCTTGCCGCCACGGTCCGCTTCGCCATGGAAGGGGAGGTCGACTGGGTGGTCGGGCTCCTCCTGGGAGCGGGCGGAATGGTCGGCTCCACCCTGGGGGCCGGCTGGATGAACCGGATGGACGCCACGACGCTGCGAACCGTGTTCTCGGTGATCGTCGTGATTGCCGGCGCTGCCCTCGCCATCGGTGGCGAGCCACCCGCGGGGTCGCCCAAGGGCACGGCCGCGACCGTGATCCTCTCGATCGCCATCGGTCTCGGGGCCGGAATCGCCTCCGGGCTGGCAGGGATTGGTGGGGGAGTGGTCATGGTGCCGGCGATGGTCTTCTTCCTCGGCCTGTCCCAGCACAACGCGGAGGGCACTTCACTGCTGGCGATCTTCTTCACCGCCCTTGCCGGCACCCGGGTGAACCTCGCCCACGATCGGGTCCAGCTGCGTGATGCGGTCTCGATTGGGCTGGCCGGGCTGGTGCTGGCTCCATTGGGAGCGACGGCGGCGCTCGAACTGTCCGGGCCCACCCTGGCCCGCGCCTTCGGGATTTTCGTGGTCCTGGTCGGAATCAGGATGCTCGCCGGAGCGCTGCGGGCGCGCCGAGTCAGCGATCCTGTCGGTGAAGGCGCCGGGGGTGATGGGCGGCCATGACGTCCTCGGCCGACTCGATCACCGACGGGTCGTCGTGCTCGACGCCAACTGCAAGCCGCCCCCGGCCTTCGGTCTGCTGAGACTCCCGCCAGGCTGGCGATGCGAACCGGACTGCCCGCATGCCGCCGCCCGCAATCCCGACGCAGGCTCCGAACACCGCCCCAAGACCCACGGCCCACGCCCTGCTGGGCATGATGTCGGTCACGGACTCGACGAACAGGCCCAACAGGCCTCCGAGGAGACCACCGAACAAGACACCGGAGAGCACCGATCGGCCCACCGTCCCGCCGATGCGGCGATTGGAGGTGTGCTCGGTGGCCGGATGTTCCGACGGGTCCACCAGCGAGATGGCCGCTGGGGGGATACCGCTCTTCTCCAGGTCTTCGATCAGAGATTTCGCCTCATCGATGTCCTCGATGACGGCGAGGACCGCGTGGTGCGCGGCCGGGTCGGGCATGGCTTCCCGATGTGCCATGTCGGGACTCAATCTCCTGATCGCAGGGCTTCGATCAACTGGCCCTTTTTCATCGACGAGCGGCCATCGATGCCGACCTTCCGAGCCTTTACGTAAAGTTCCTCGCGGGTCCACTCCTCGTACGGCTTCTTGGCCTTACCGCCACGCCGACCGGCCACTTCTGCCGGGGTGTTGGCGATGCGCGCAGCCTTTTCCTTGCTCATCCCTTCTTCCCGAAGAGCCTCGTAGCGCTCTTCGTCCTTGATGCTGGGTCGCTTGTCCCTGGGCATCGGTCCCTCCTTGGTCGGGCACCGCAATTACCCACGCACGCTGCGGGTCAATCCCGGGTGTTTGTGCCTTCCCGGGCACGGGTAGGCCTTCTTGATGACCGGCGAAGTCGCATTGTTCGCACCAAACCTCGCTTTGACCGTCACGGTCGAAGCGGGCGAAAACGGGTCGCCCGAGGTGCATTTGCACCCGGGTGGCCAGGCGTTCTGGGTGGCCCGCATGCTGGCCCACCTCGGTGTGACCTCGCGTCTCTGCGGGCCGGTGGGCGGGGAGACCGGGATGGCTTTGGAGGCGCTGATCGGGCTCTGGGAGGTCGACCTTCATCCCGTCCAGGCTCCGCTGGACACTCCGGCTGTCATCCAGGATCGCCGCTCGGGCGAGCGCGAGGTGTTCGTCGAGACCGGTGGCCACGCGCTCGATCGCCACACTCTCGACGACTTGTACTCGGTCTTC
>CAZGWX010000244.1:0-3488 GCA_964529515.1 uncultured Acidimicrobiaceae bacterium | reverse complement strand
GTCCTGAGGCCGAGGTTCTCCCAGGGTTATCTCGACTGGCAGGAAGCGGCCTCCTATGAGCCCTGAGGGCCAGGGGCGCCGACGGCTGTTCGACCCTTCGTCTCCGGTCTTCGCACTGCAGTGGTCCTTGATCGCCGTGGTCGTGACAGTGCAAGGGGACCCTCGCCGCGCCGCCTTCGGCGCCGTGGTGGCCTTGGTCGGATTGATTTGGCGCCGCCTGACGGTGAGCGCGGTCTACTGGTCGCTTGCCGCTGGGGCCCTGATCGTCTGGTCAATTCGCGAGCTTCCGCTGTTGGACAACACGGCCGCGTTGTTGATGTTTTGGACCGCAGCAGTGGCCGTCGCTCTCTTCGCCAAAGACTGGGTTCAAGCCTTGGCGGAGAATGCCCGATGGGTCATGGCCGGAGTTTTCGGTCTCGCCGTTTTCTGGAAGGTCGTGTCGCCCGACTATCTCTCCGGTGCGTTCTTCGAGTGGACCCTGTTGGTTGATCCTCGTTTCGAACCCCTGACCCGGCTGTTCGGGGCTGATCCCTCGGGCTTGGCCGCGAACCGAGAGATGGTCGCGACGGGCATGTCGGGCGCGTTGCACAGCGGTGGTCTCGTCCCGCTTGCCGCCGGAGTCTTCACCTGGGGGACTCTCGCAATCGAGGGAGCAGTCGCCGCCTTGTGGGCAATGGGAGAACGCGCAGGGGTCTGGCGGCATGTGGCTCTGATCGTCTTCGCCACGGTTACGTACATCATCATCCCGGTGGCCGGATTCGCCGTCACGCTCATCGCCATGGCCATGGCCAGCGTTCGAACCCCGCGAGCTCGGATCGCCTACGCGGTGGGAGCCATCGCAGTCTTTGTGTACTCCGTGGTGTTCACTCGACTGGTTCTCGGGTGACGGCATCCGCTGGCTTGCCACCGCCGTTTTGAGTCAAGGATCCCATGTCGGACGCCGATGCCCCTCTGTAACGTGACCTCTCGGAGGGACACATGGCGTCGGGTGGGCAACTGGATTTTGATCGTTTCGACGGGACACATGCCGTCGTTCTCGGTGGCGCCGGGTTTCTGGGCTCCCACATCTGCACTCGGCTGATCGAATCGGGTGCCCGGGTCACGTGCCTCGACAACATGATCACGGGCTCGCCGTCCAATGTCGGTCACCTATTGGAGAATGGCCGCTTCCATCTCATCGACTACGACGTCACCGAATACGTGTGGGTGCCCGGCGCCGTCGACTTCGTCCTCAACTTCGCCTCGCCGGCCTCTCCGGTCGATTACCTCGAGCTTCCCATCCATACTCTCAAGGTGGGTGCCTTCGGGACCCACAAAGGTTTGGGCCTCGCCAAGGAGAAGGACGCCGTGTTCCTGCTGGCGTCCACTTCCGAGGTCTACGGCGATCCGCTGGTCAACCCGCAGCCCGAGACCTACTGGGGCAACGTCAACCCGATCGGGCCTCGCGGTGTCTACGACGAGGCCAAGCGCTTCGCGGAGGCACTCACGCTTGCGTACCACCGGGAGCACGGGACGAAGACCCGCATCGTTCGCATCTTCAACACCTTCGGCCCTCGCATGCGGCCCAACGACGGCCGTGCCGTCCCCGCCTTTTTCAAGGCTGCACTTCAGAACCGGCCATTGCCCGTTCACGGAGACGGGAGCCAGACCAGGTCGCTCTGCTACGTCGACGACGAGGTGGAGGGCATCCTTCGCCTGGTGCTCTCAGACGAAACGGGGCCCGTGAACATCGGCAACCCCGAAGAGGTCACCATGCTCGAGCTGGCCGAGGCCATCCAGGACGTGGTCGGCCACTACCCGGGCATCGAGTTTCTGCCCCGACCAGTAGACGATCCGTCGGTGCGTCGGCCCGACACCACCAAGGCGGAAGAAGTCCTCGGCTGGAAGGCCGAGATCCCGCTACGGGCCGGCTTGGAGAAGACTCTGCCCTGGTTTCTGGAGACCATCGGCAAGAGCTGACTTGGCGGCAGGCAACGTCCGTAGGAATAGCGGGTACGCCGACAGCATCACGAGGCCGAAAGCTACGAACTCTGATGGCGGACCCATGAGAAGGACGATCGATCCGTGCAGGCCGATTCCGACCAACAGTGCCAGCATCCGGGTCTTGGGGAACCAGAATCCGACAGCTAAGAACAACTCGGCGGCGATGGTCAGGAGAGCCATTGTGCGCAACGCTCCGGATGTAGTGAGGAAATCCGGTGGTCTGATCAGCCCCCCTTTCATCGAGTCGACGATGACCTGACCCGACAAGAAGGTCTCATTGATCTTGGTGATAGCCGCGAACAGGTAGACGACCGAGACTTGCGACATGATCAGGAAGGGGCCCCACAAAGGGACCTCGCGAGTCGATTGACGTCGTGGGAACGGTAGGGCTGCCCCTGCGTCGGCCATCGTCGCCAAGGCTGTGAGCAGAGCCATCAGGTAGAGATGGTTGCTGTATGTCTGCTGGTCGAGGATCAGCGTGAACATGAGGGTCGCTGTCAGCACCGACCCAGACACCGGGACCTGCAAGCCCAAAAGGAACATGCCCGCGGCGCCTAGCCATGCCACTGAGATGGCGGCGAGGAGACCCTGGGTAGGAGTGGCCATCCAGCCGAAAACGGGCACCACCAACGTGTCCGGGTGACTGAGAATGAGGAGCCGGGGAAGAAACGTGACGCCTTTGATCATGGCCGCAAGTCCGATCAGGACGCGCGTAAGCGCCAGCGGGCCAGCGTTCACAGGCAGGGTGAGGGCGCTCAGCATTCCAGTTCCCCACTTTCCCAGGTCACACGGATGGCGCCGTCAACCACGCGGCAGAGGTGCGGGGGCAAGAGGTTCTCGAGTGGGAGGTCCGCACGGGGCACGGCCATGAACCGCGAGGCGGTCACCTCGTCCGATCCGATGTCGGTATGCACCGTGTATCTAGTCGCCTGGGGAGACGTCGCGTACATCTGCCAACCGAAACGACCGACGAAGTCGCCGTCGCGGAGCAGGAACACGCCGAGGGGCACGGCGAACTGGACTGTGAGGATCCCTGCCACGATTCCCGTGGCCACTCGGCTGTTCCACCGCCATCCCGACATGACCACAGGGTAAGTAGCGATCTTCCTCCGCCCTAGCCTCTCGCCATGTCGTGGGAGAACCTTGCTGCGTGGTGGCTGGAAGAGGTGAAGGATCCCGCCTACGACCGGGTGGTGACCCGGGTTCTTTTGGAAGTCCTCGAGGGGGTCGAGGGCGGGGGATTGGTGGGCGACCTCGGGAGTGGCGAAGGGCGGGTGATCCCAGCTGTGGGGGAACTGCTCGGGGCCCAGGTGGTTGGCCTCGACCTGTCGGAATCGTTGGCCGCCCTGGTCGTGGGTCCGTCAGTGGTGGCGAGGCTGTCGGCGGTTCCGTTTGGCGCGGGCTCACTGGACGGCGCATACGCGGTGCTGGTCCTCGACCACCTGCCTGACCATGAGGCCTTCTTCGCCGAGACGGCTCGGGTGGTGCGACCGGAAGGGTTCCTC
>CAZGWX010000243.1:0-13243 GCA_964529515.1 uncultured Acidimicrobiaceae bacterium | reverse complement strand
CGCCCTTCCCGAAAGACACCGAAACGTGGTCGAGCGCGATGACCTTGCCGAACTGCTTGCAGAGTTCGTGGGTGACGACCTCGCCGGTCAAAGTGGGGGTTGTCATGGGTGGCGCCGGGAATCTAGCAACCGGGCGTTTCTCGTGCCCTTCCATAGACTCGGAAAGTGCAGTCGGCGAAGAGTTCATGGGTTGCGGCGCTCCTCTCGGCTGTCGTGCCCGGGCTGGGCCATCTCTACGCGGGAGAGAAAACCAAGGGGCGCATCCTGGTTGCAATCGACCTCGGGCTGGTCGCTCTGCTGGCGGTCGTGGCCCTCTTTTTCAAGACCGGCGCCGTCAAGGCCTGGGCGTCACTCGACACTCTGGCCCTGATCATGTTCGGGAATCTGGTCCTCCTCACCTTCCGCATCTGGGCCGCTCACGACGCTCACGGCACGGTCACCGGACGACGGAGTTCGTCGCCTGCCGGACGAGTCGTGGTGGTCGTCATCGCCCTGGTCTTGCTCGTGCCCCACGTGGCCATCGGGTACTTCACCGTGGTCCAGTACTCGCTCCTCGCCACCGTCTTCGACAATCCCGAGCCAACGACGCCGGTGACCGTTCCGGGATCCTCCGGGACAACCACTCCCGGCCAAGTCGTGACGACTCTCACCGGACCGGCGATCTGGGATGGGCTCGACCGGCTCAACATCCTCCTGATCGGGAGTGACGTCGGACCCGACCGAACCGGAATCCGGACCGACACGATGATCATCGTCAGCATCGATCCCGAGAGCGGGGACACGGCCATGATCTCGCTGCCTCGCAACATGTATCGGGTGCCGCTGCCGGACGGTGTCGGTCCCCAGGATGACTGCAACTGTTTCCTCAGACTGCTCAACGACCTCTGGTACGAAGCCAACCTGCATCCGGACCAGTACCCCGGGGAGGGGGAGCCCGGCCCGCGTGCCGTGAAGACCGTGCTGGGGAGCTTGGTCGGGCTCGACATCCATTACTACGCCATGGTGTCGCTGCAGGGGTTCGTGGGCATCGTGGACGCCCTCGGCGGCGTCAGGATCGACGTTCCCGCCCAGATCATCGATGAGACCTACCCCCACGAGGACGGAGTCACCATCGAGCACGTGATCATCGAGGCGGGGAGCCAGCACCTCGACGGTCATGAGGCGCTGGCCTATGCCCGGATTCGACGCCACGCCGACGACTATGCCCGCATGAACCGCCAGCGTTGCGTGCTCGGGGCCGTGCTCAGCCAGTCCAGCCCGATCGAACTGCTCACGCGCTACGGGGCCTTGGCCGAGGTGATGAAAGACAATCTCGACACCGACATCCCCCGTGACCGCCTCGTCGACTTCATCGACATCCTGCCCAAGCTGAGCACCGATCGAATCGGGGTGCTGTCGATTGGCCGCGAGTACGTCATCGAAGTGGTGGAAGGGCGGTCGTTCTACGACACCGACCGAATCTACGCCGATGCCCAGGCCCTGCTCGTCGACCCGACCTCGGGTGCGCCGGGAGGGCTCGACCTGGGCGACGCCTGCGCGTAGGGCTTGGTCCCCCTAGAACGGAGTGACAGGGGGAATGACCCGGCTGCGGAGCCGACGGGTAGGGGGCAAGGAGATCCATTCGGATCCGCGTCGCACGCGGTGTCGTTGGGAACGACGTCCCCCTACCTCCCGGCCTCGTTCCTCGGCCGACAGGGACCTTCCCCCGTCGCTTCTCTCCGGGGGACCAACCTACCTCCCACCTCTTCATTCGGTGGCAGAGACCCTCCCCCGTCGCTGCGCTCCCGGGGGGACCAATTCAGAGCTGGCCGGAGTCGGCAGCGGCTGTCTCTTCGAGGTAGTGGGGCCGGTCGTAGCGATCCAGCGTGAATGCGTCCGCGTACTCGGGGAGTGGTCCGCCTGCGATGTGGGCCGCGGCCAGGTCGCCGGCGCCTGCGGCCACCATGACGCCGAAACCGCTAAGCCCGCACAGGAGATGGAGTCCCTCGGGGCCGGACGGACCGATCAGTGGCCGATTCTCCACCGTCTTCGTGTAGTAGCCGCCATCGACCGACGCCTCCGGAAGATGGTCCAGATAGGCAGCGAGCCCGGGGATCATGGTGCTCAGCCCCCTGATCACCACTTCGGGGTAGAGGGGATCGCCGGTGACCGGCCAGACCGGGTCGTCGTAGATCTCGCGGTGGTACTCCCAGAGGCCGAGAAACCAATCTCCCCCACCCTCCGGCCGCCCATGACAGAAGATCGGCATCTCCCCGAGGAGGTCGTGTCTGCCCATTGCTTCGAGGCCCTCGCGTTCCTCCGGGGTCCACGGGATGCGCTGGGGGTCCGACCAGATCAACATCGGCGCGTCCCGCGGTATCACCCGGAGATGGTCCCGGAATGCCACCTTGAGGTGCAGCTCGGACCGGAGGCGGAGATCGATGCCAGCCATTCGTGCCACCTGTCCGCTCATCGGGCCCGCGGCAACGACGACGACGGGAGTGTCGATGGTCTCTCCCGACGCCAGCCTGACGGTGCCGATGCGGCCGCCCGGGGCGTCGATGGCGGCTACTTCGTCTACCAACAGAGTCGCTCCGTGTGCCCGGGCTTGATCCAGCATCCAGACGCCGAGTTGCTGTGCACTGAACCACCCGGCGCGCCGCACATGGAAGGCGCCCACGGCGTCGGGGGTCAGAAATGGGAAGTGAGATGCCAGCTCACCCGAGTCGAGGATGTCGACGCCGTCGGGGTGGTCCTCGTATGGGGTGGGCCCGGGGTGGCGGCGCACCGGTCCTGCCCCGTAGCCGGAGGTGATGTCGGCCTGGTCGGTCATCGACGCGAGCCGGTGCCTGTCCGCCGTGACGAAGAGGTAACCGCGTCTGGAGAGCCCGAAACCGCATCCCGACGCGGATGCCATCTCCTCGAGCAGTTCGATGGAGCGGTTCATGAGCCCGACCATGGGGCGGTTGGGCCACCAGTTCCGGTAGCACTCGGTCGACTTGTCCGAGGTCAGGCTCAACGGTGGGCGAGGATCGACGATCATGACATGGCCGAGGCGTCTCCGGACAGCCAGCTGATATGCAGTCGAGACGCCGCCGATGCCGGCGCCGACGACTACTGCGTCAGCCGTCGCCACGTCGGCGGTGGAGAAAGTCCCGGACGCGGCCCGCGACGGCTTCGGGTGTGAACCCCAGCTCCGTCGCGATCACACTGTCCGGCGCCGAGGCCCCGAACCTGTCGATCCCGATCATCAGCCCGTCGATCCCAACGATCCGTTCCCAGCCAAACGTCGCCGCAGCCTCGATGGACACGCGCGGTCCCGAACCGAGAACCTCTTCGCGATACTCCTCGGACTGCTCGAAGAACAGCTCCCAGCAGGGCAGTGAGACGACCTTTGCCGAGATGTCGTCGGCGCGCAGAAGCTCCGCCGCCTCCAGTGCGACCCACACCTCCGAACCGGTGGCGACAAGCGTGACGTCTTCTCCGTCCCGGACGACGTAGCCGCCGCCCGCCACTCCTCCCGGCTCCACTCCCAACGGGGGGACGTTCTGGCGGGTGAGCACCAGGGCGACCGGACCGTCGTGACGGTTCAAGGCCAACTCCCAGGCCTGCGCCACCTCGGTGGCGTCGGCGGGCCGGATCACCCAGATGTCGGGCATCGCCCGCAGGGAGGCGAGATGCTCGATCGGCTGGTGGGTGGGACCGTCCTCGCCGAGGAAGACGGAGTCGTGGGTCCACACCCACACCGACGGAGCCTTCATGAGGGCAGAGAGGCGCACCGCCGGACGCATGTAGTCACTGAAGACGAAGAACGTGGCCCCATAGGGCTTGAGCCCGCCGTGGACGGCGAGCCCGTTGACCACAGTGCCCATGGCGTGCTCGCGGACTCCGAACGGGATGTCTCGGGCGGCCGGATCTTCGGGCGTGTACAGCCGTCCCGGTTCGATGACTGTCTTCGTCGATTCGACGAGGTCGGCCGAACCGCCGATGAAACCCGGCACCGCCGCCGCGATCTCGGCGAAGAGGGCCCCTGACGATGCCCGGGTTGCCATCGGCTTGGAGTCGTCGCCCTTGGGGATGGCCAGGCGCAACGTCCCTGGCTCGTGGAGCTCGCGCCAGAGTGTTCTCTTCTCGTCCGACTCACCCTCCAGCCTCTCGGTCCAGGTGGCGCGAGCCTCCCGGCCGCGGTTCATCGCCTCGGAGAAGAATTCGTAGACGGCCGGGTCCACGGCGAAGTCGACATCCGCGTCGAATCCCATCTCCTCCTTGGCGGCCCTGACTTCTTCGACGCCGAGCGGGTTGCCGTGTGCCTTGGCACTCCCCTCGAGGGTGGGTGCTCCCTTGGCTATGTGGGTATGGCAGATCACGAGCGATGGCCGCTCACTCTCGGCCAGAGCTTCGTCCGTGGCTTGTGCGATCGCCTCCCGGTCGTGGCCGTCCACCTCGACTGTGTGCCAGCCGAACGAGCCGAACCGGGCGGGCACGTCGTCGGTGAAGGTGATGTCGGTCGAACCGTCGATCGAGATCTCGTTGTCGTCGTAGAAGTAGATGAGACGACCGAGGCGGAAGTGTCCGGCGATCGAAGCCGCCTCGGAACTGATTCCCTCCATCAAGTCGCCGTCGGAGACGAACCCGTAGGTGTGGTGGTCGACGAGGTCGGACCCGAGCCGTGCGCGGAGGTGAGTCTCGGCAATCGCCATCCCGACCGCAGTGCCGAACCCCTGGCCCAGGGGCCCTGTGGTCATCTCGATGCCGAGGTCGTGATCGATCTCGGGATGACCCGCGGTGTGACTGCCCCACTGGCGGAACGCCTTGATGTCATCGAGGGTCAGCGGGAAGCCGGCGAGGTGGAGCAGCGAGTACAGCAGCATCGAGCCGTGGCCATTGGAAACAACGAAGCGATCGCGGTCTGGCCATTTCGGATCGTCCGGGTCGACGACGAGGTATCTGCCCCAAAGAGTGACGGCGATGTCGGCCATCCCCATCGGCATGCCCGGGTGACCCGACTTGGCCTTCTGGACGGCGTCCATGGCCAGCCCTTTGATCGTGTTTACGGCGAGTTCCTCCAAAGCGGTGCGTTCAGTGCTGTCTGTGACCATCACCACGAGCGTACCCACCAACTCCCGGGCCTTACCCGTCCGGAGTCAGAGCGGCCGGCAGAGCATGCAGGGCTTGAAACCCGCAGCCTGCGCCTCGGCGATGTCGCGCAGATCGACGACGTTGCTCGGCTTTGAGGCCCGGATGGCACGGCAGGTGGGGTGGCAGAAGATGCTCGTGCTGGTGTTTCCGCGGAATCGCACGCCGGCAGAAGCCAGGTCCTCCAGCCACTGCGCGCTGGCGCCCTCGTGGTCGAGCAGCGCCACCTTGTTGTGGGGACCACCGAGCGAGTAGTTGCCGATATGGCCGTCGGAGCGGACGACCCGATGGCACGGGATCATCAGAGGCAGCGGGTTCCGGGCCACGGCGGATCCGGCCGCACGCACGGCACCGGGTCGCTGGGCCTCCTTGGCCAGCCATGAGTAGGAGCGAACCTCTCCCTTCGGGATCCCGGCCGTCACGCGCAGCACCTTCTCCTGGAAGGGCGTGGTTGAACGAAGATCTACCGGGACCTTGCCGGGTGTCCCGGCCTCGAGGGCCGCGGGGATGTGGCGTGCCCAAGTTTTGGGTGCCTCGGCCCGGAGCAGACGGCGCCCGGTCCGCGACCGAAAGCGGCTCTCGAAGTCAGTCTCCGCGAGGTCGACGCCGGAGACGCCGATGGGGTTGAAGGTCACGGCCACGATGCCCACGGCCGACTCGTAGAGGTCGTACCCGTCGGCGAGGCCGGTACCGAGCGCCACACCCTCGTCGATCGACTCGGGCAGTTCTCCGGTCAGTTGGGACAGTCTGCTTTCAATGCTCATTCTCAGCCTCCAGGATCGTCTTTAGCCGGTTCAAGCCGCGATGGATGTCCGTTTTCACCGTTCCCGTCGGACGGCCGGTTGCCTCCACGATCTCGTCGATGCCGAGGCCGACGACATGGCGGAGTACCACTGCCGTTCGTTGGGCGGCGCTCAAGGTGGAGAACCGGCGGTCCCAGGCCGCTCCGTCCACCATCTCGGGGTCTTCGACGCCCCGCGGCTCCTCCCACTCCACGAGAGTCGGCCGCCGTGACCTCGATCGCAGGTGGTTGCGGCCGAGATTGAGGGCAATGGTCCACAGCCACGGCTCGAGCCGGAGGGCTCCAATGCGCTCGCGGTCGTATCCACATAGTGCCTGATAGGCGCGGATCAAAGCCTCCTGAGACAGGTCTTCAGCCTCGTGGTGGTCGCCGGACATGCGGCGCAGACCCCAGTAGAGCCGGCGACCCATGACCGCGACCACCTCCGGAAACGTCCCGTCGAGATCGTTGGCCAGGGCGAGGTTGATGTCGTCCATCACCCTTTAGAACCCCGTGAGGCGGTGGCTGGTTGCACCCTCGCAAAGTAACTGGTACTTGGTGCTTGGTACTCGGAAGTACAACCCGAAGGACGGGTCGGAGCCGAGTCGTAAGCTTCACGGGCGATGGATACGCAGGGCATCGAGGCGGTTCTCAACCGGGCCGAGGACAGCGTGGCCAGCGGCGACGGGATTGCCGGCACCGGGTTCCGCAAGCTGGTGTCGGAGGCAAAACGAGATCCCGAACTGGCGCGCCGCCACGGCGAGAGAATCGCGGCGATAGACGAAGCCGCTTTTCGAAGGTGGGCGATGATCGTGGTCCCGATCGTCCCCGGCACCATCCTCGCGTCGATCGCCGCCATCGGTGGTGTCGGCCTGATTGTCTGGGCACGACGCTTGGTGGGAGATGGCAACGACACCGCGGCATTGGTGGTGTTTCTGGCTGCCATCGTCATGCTTCTCGCATCCACACACGGCCTGGGACACCTCGTGGTCGGGAGGCTGGCGGGTATCCGCTTCTCCGCCTGGTTCGTGGCCAGGATCTCCAAACCGCAACCGGGCGTGAAGATCGACTACCAGACCTACCTGCTCTCGATGCCCATCCGGCGGGCATGGACCCACGCCGCCGGCGCGCTGGCCACCAAGCTGGTCGCCATTGGTCTCGCGGCTGCGGCCGCCTGGGCAGGGATGCCCAACTGGTTCAGGTGGGCGCTGGTCGCGGTGGCCGTGGTCACCGTCATCGCCGACCTCGTCTGGTCGACGAAGCACTCTGATTGGGTCCGCTTCCGGCGAGAGCTCGCCTACAAGCCCTCCTGACCTCCGTCGGCGGACAGCGGTATCGAGCCGTCGGTGGCATGCATGGACTCGTGCGAGGCGATCATGGCCTCGAAGTCGAGGTCGCCCAGCTCCTCGGTGACGTCCACCGATATGAGGTGACGGGTGATGGGACCGTCGGCGCGATCAAAGCTCCGCGCTCGTCTTATCACCGCGGCGTCATCGTCGTCGATGCGGCGGTGCTGGGCGAGGTGGTCCTCCCAGGAGTGGCAGACGAACAATTCGGTGATCCGATTGGGGTCGGACACGTTCCGCATCAGTCTCCAGCGGTACGCACCGGTGGTCAGACGCACCAGCCTCAGTTGCTGCATCACTCGGAGGAATTCGGGGAGGTCGTGTTCGTCGATGTGCCAGGTGCTGAGGATCACCACCGGGCCCTCGTCGAAGTCCGCCGTCTCGAGCTGGCCCTCCAGGTGGGGGTTGAGCGTGTTGGCGAGGGTGAACTCGGGAGCCTCGATGTCCTCCACCCGCGGGATCCGGAACCGGGGGGAGGCCAGCCCGAGGGCGATCGATCCCACTGAGAACGAGACGAGTGCGGTCCGGGTCCCCACCTGGTCCGCCACAACGCCCGCGAGGATGGAGCCCACCGGCGTGATGCCACTGAACGCAAGGTTGTAAAGGGACAGCGCCCGGCCCTTTATCCAGTCCGGCGCCAGCAGCTGCGCGGTGGTGTTCATCGTGGCCAGCGTGAGGAGCCAGAAGATGCCGCAGGCGACCATGGCCAGGCCGGCGAGCAGGAGGTTGGGGGCGAGCCCGAGCAATGAGCCCGAGACCCCGAAGAGGAAGATGCCGTAGGGGACGACGTGTCGGTCGGTCCGCTTGGCGATGCGTCCCCTGGCGAAGACACCGATCAGCGCTCCCACACCCATTGCCCCGAGGAGAAGGCCGTAGGTGCCGGCGGACCCTCCGAGCGCGCTGGTGTGGCCGGGCAACGACGCCTGGACGACGGCGGAGGTGATGGCGAACAAGGCGGCCAGGGCGAGCAGATTGCGGAAAGGGGCCGTGTACCGGGCATACCGAATACCGGTTGTCGTCGCATTGAACACCGAGGCCGTCTCGCGCTCTCGAGGTCCGAGAGTGGGGGCCACGAACAGGACCACGGCGATCATCGCCAGGTAGGTCACCGAGTTGATGCCGAACCCGAGGGCGGCCCCGTAGGCCGCGACGAGGGCGCCGCCGATGGCGGGGCCCACCGCCCGTGCGGAGTTGAACGCGGCCGACTGGAGTGCCACCGCCGAAGCAATCATCCCTCTCGGCACCAGTTCGGGCAACAGGGCCTGGGACGAGGGCAGGTTCAAGGCGCCTCCCATCCCCAGCATGAGTCCGAGGAGCAGGAGAAGGCCGGGCGTGATCGTGCCGAGGTGGGTGAGAAGGGCCATCCCGAGGGCCGACGCACCCATGATCGACTGGGCCAGCACCATGATCTTCGCGCGGTCGAACATGTCGGCCAGCGCCCCTGCGGTGAGTGAGAAGAACAGCAGCGGCAGGGTGGAGGATGCCACCATCAGGCCGACCCACGTGTTGGAGCCGGTCAGTTCCAGCATCAGCCACGAACCGGCGACCGACTGGATGAAGGTCCCGGTGGCGGAGAAGACCGTCGCCGACCACATGGCTCTGAAGCGGGGGATACGGAGCGGGGCGGTCATGGATCTCGCCCGATGCTATCGCTGCCCACCGCGCAGAACGCACTACCCCGCGAACCGCCTAGTTTGAAGACATGGACCGGGATCTGGCGTATTTCGTGCAGGAGGATGACGGTCCCGGCGTGTTGTTGCTGCATTCGTTCTGGGGCCTCACTTCCTCGGTGAAGAGTCTCGCCGACCGGCTTGCAGGAGCCGGTTTCACCGTGCTCGCCCCCGACATGAACTTTGGTGAGCTCCCCGCCAACGAGCAAGAAGCCGTAGCGCATCTCGGGGCCGCCAGTCCCGACCGTCTCGCCCGACTGGTCCTCACCGCCGCGGGCCTGGTCCACGAGCGGTCGGACGATGGCCCGATCGGGGTCGTCGGGTTCGGGATGGGGGGATCACTGGGGCTGTGGGCTTCGGTCCGGGCCCCTTCGGTGGTGGGTGCGGTCGTGTCGTTCTACGGCACCCAGCAGATCGATTTCGCCGGATCCCGGTCGTCGTATTTGGTTCACCTCGCCGAGGAAGATCCGTACGTGACCGACGACGAGGCAGTGTTCATGGAGGCCACGATGGGTCTCGAGTCGCTGCCGGTCGAAGTGGTGTGCTATCCGGGAACCCGGCACGGGTTCTGCGAACCGGACGGGGAGAGCTTTGATCCGGAGGCGTTCGAGATGGCGTGGGACCGCACGGTTCGCTTCCTCAAGGAGACGCTGTAGTTGGTCCCCCGGAGCGCAGCGAGGGGGGAAGGCCCCTGCCACCGAACGAAGTGAGGTGGGAGGTAGGGGGCCGTAGTTCTATACCCTCACGCGCCGGACGCGCCAGAAGGGGACGCGGGTCGGATCTCCTGCCCCCTACCCGCCTGCTCCGCCGCCGGGTCCCTTCCCCCTTTCGCTATCGCTCAGGGGGACCAAGCTCGTGGAAGGCGTCGCCGGTGCGGACGCTGCCTTCGCGCAACACGCGCGCGTAGACCCGGGACTCGCCCGGGAACCTGCTCTGCAGCATGCGCGTGAAGTCGCCGTCGACGAACCATTCCTTGTTGGTGGAACACGGTGCCGTGTAACTCGTGATCTCGATCTCGACCTCGTCACCAACCCGGTAGCGATTGCCCGGGACGACGGTGGACCAGTCGATCCCGGAGACGGTGAGATTCTCCCCGGCGTGGCCCGGCGCCATGTCGTGGCCCTCGGACCTCATGCCGTCGATCACCTCGAGCGAAAAGAGGCACAGGGCGCGGTCAGGTCCGCCGTGATGACGCTTGTCGAGGTGGTCGTCGCCGACGAGGCCGAGCTCGGTCACTTGCGCTTCCGTGACGGGGAGCTTGGGGACTCCGCCCGGCGAGATGCTGATCTGATGAACCTGGGCCATGGCCGGCGCAGGTTAGGGGACTCGTAGCGGCACTTCCGAGGGGTTACCAGGCAGGACCCTGGAGATCGATGACCCCGTCGATCGGCGCTTCGATCACCAGATCCAGCGTCATCACCCGGTTGAAGGTGAACTCCGACTTGTCACCGTGTTGTGTGGTGAGGAGTGTCCCCTCGAACACCTTCCAGCCCATGCGGCCGTAGTAGTCGAGGAGCTCGTCCTGGCAGACCAGGAGGCCGAAGTCGGCCCGAGCCTTCTCCAGGAGCCAATCTGTCGCCTTGGCCATCCCCAGGGCGGCCAGGCCCATGCCGCGGGCGTCCGGGTGAGTCTTGACGCCTCCGACTCCCCCGATGACCACCGGCTCGCCGTCGTGGGTGGCCTCCCGTGTGAAGACACCGACGTAAGAGACGAGCCACCCGGCGAGGTCCACCACCCGCACGCCCATCTCGGGACGGGACCACTCGAGGTCCGCTCCCGGCCAGGCGGCCGACTCCTCGGGCGGGTAGACCGCCTCAGTGAGAAGGCGAAGCTGTCTGGTCTGCTCGTCGGTCCAGCGAGAGACCGGGCCGATGGAAGCAGTAGCCCCCTGTTCGCTCACTTCTCCGACATTTCGGCGATGTCCGCTTCGAGCGTTTCCCGGTCCTCGTCGTCGGTGATCTCGGGAATCAACGCTCGTGCCGCCTGCAGGTGTTCGTTGAAAGTGTCGACGTCGTCAACCTCCGCCGCGGCCCGAGCGATCGCTTCGTGGGCGAATCCCGTGATGAAGGGGTCGAGGCCGTTGTCGAGGCAGACCTCGAGCGATCGCTCTCCGAAGCGGAACGCGAGGTCGGAGTAACCGAGAACCGCCGCCACTCGTGACACCTGCCAGTCGGCAATGGCCTGGTTGCGTGGTTCTCCCACCTGATACCAGTGGTATCGCTGGGCAAAGGCCGCCGACAGCATCTCCTCCTCCTCGGCACGGCTCAGGTCGGGCCTGTCGAGGAACTGCCAAGTGTGGTTGAAGGCTTCGGGGGCCAGAGCCCGGTGCATCTCACTCAGGTCTTCGTGGCTGGCCGTCATAGGCGGGTCCTCCGATCTTGCGCCTTAAGGTGCTCCGCACCGCCCGGGACGATACGGGAACATCATGGCCGACCACGTCGATATCACCATCGAAAGCGAGACCGTTCGGGTATCGAGCCCCGATCGAGTGGTTTTCCCGGACCGGGGATGGACGAAGCTCGACGTCGTCAACCACTTCGTCACGGTGCTACCCGGGGCCTTCCGCGCAGTGAAGGACCGCCCCACGATGTTGAAGCGGTACTTGAAAGGGGTCGGAGAGGAGCCGGTGTATCAAAAGCGCGCCAAGCCGGGCGACCCGTTCGACACTGTTCAGATTCGATTCCCCTCGCAACGGCCGGGCCGCATGAGTGTCCCCCGGTTCCCGGCGGACGTGATCCGGTTCGCCCAGTTGGGTTGTCTCGATTTTCACCCGTGGCCGGTGCGCGCGGAGGACACCGACCACCCGGACGAGCTCCGCCTCGACTTCGACCCCACGCCGGGGTTCGGCTTCGCCGAGCTGAAACGGGCTGTCGGTGCCGCCGGGGAGCTGCTGACCGAAGTGGGGCTGGTGGGGTGGCCCAAGACCTCGGGCAGCCGCGGGGTCCACGTCTACGTGCGCATCGAGCCACTCTGGGACTTCTTCCAGACCCGCCGGGCCGTGCTGGCATTCGCCCGAGAGCTGGAGCGCCGGATGGACGGCCTCGTCACCACGAGCTGGTGGAAAGAGGAGCGTCACGGGATCTTCGTCGACTACAACCAGAACGCCAGGGACAAGACCGTGTCGGCGGCTTATGGGGTGCGGCCGACCGGATTCGTGTCGACACCGATCCGCTGGGACGAGCTGGAGACGGTGGAGATCGAGGACTTTCCCATGGACCGGTTCGCCGACCGGTGGAACGCGGTCGGCGATCTCACCGAGGGCATGGACGGAGCCGCCGGCCGCATCGACACGCTGTTGGAGTGGATGGCCCGTGACGAGGAAAACGGGATCGGCGACGCCCCGTGGCCACCGCATTATCCGAAGATGCCGGGGGAGCCGCCCCGCGTGCAGCCGTCGAAGCAGCGGCGGCCGGACGAGGATTACTAGATGGCGTCGCGCTGACGGAGCGCCCAGGTGAGCACGGCCCAGCCGAGCACCAGGGCCACGCCGATCTTGATCACGCCTCCGCCGACTCCGGGAACCACCGGTCCCAGCGCCACCTCGGCCAGATCGTCGGGGAAGGAAGGCGCCAGATCGGCGTAGATCGAGGTGGCGATCCGCCAAATGGAGATCTGCGCCACCCCGTCGATCAGTGCCGCCACCACCGACTCCAGGACCACGACGTAGCCGAGCCCGAACAGCAGAGACCTCGGAGCCAGGTATCCGAGCGGCACGAAGATGGCGGCGTAGCCGATGGCGGCAGCCACGAACAGCGCGAGCCCTGGCAGGACATGCGACATGTCGATGCCGCCGGCGAGGGCGCCGAGGAGTGTCATCACCCACGCGGCGATTCCGATCGTGATGGCGGTGGCCGCGCCACCCCCGATCGCCGCCGCCGAGAAGCTGGTCCGCGCCAGCGGCTTCATGTAGATGTAAGGGAGGGTCCCGGCGTCGCGCTCGTCGCGCAAAGTGCTCACCGTGAGGATGAGGACGGCGATAGCGAACGTGAAGCCGGCTGTCGTCAGCGAAGCGGGATAAGCCGAGTCAGTACCCCCGAACGAATCCCCGACCCCCGAGGAGAGCCAGACCACCAGGCCCGCCACCGATGAGAGGGCGACGAGGCCGATGATCCGTCCCCGGGTCATCATCCGGCGGAAGAAGTGGGCGGCCAGGGTCATCACTTCGAGTGCACCAGGTAGCGAAACACCGACTCGAGGGATTCGTCGGCAGGCTGGAGCTCGGTGATGCGAACACCGTTCTCCACGGCCAGGAGCGGGAGGGCGAGGGCGATTTCGCGAGCATCGGAAGTCTCGACCCGGAGCCGTCCGTCCTCGATGTGCACGCCGACCAC
>CAZGWX010000242.1:0-11703 GCA_964529515.1 uncultured Acidimicrobiaceae bacterium | reverse complement strand
ACCCAGGACTCGGCCGGGACCAACACCTTCACCGTGTCGAACGTGATCCGGGCCTCGCCGCCTACGGCGTCGGCGACCGAAGCGGCAAAACCCTCCAGTGGGTGGGGGGCTTCCTCGACGGCCTCCTCCCCCTCCTCGGTGGCGGCTTCTGTCTCAGACGGGCTCGAGGTCACGCCGGTTCCATTTCTCTTTGATGTCTTCGCCCTGGATCTTCTTCTGGAGCACCACGATGCCCTCCAGGAGAGCCTCGGGGCGGGGGGGGCATCCCGGCACGTAGACGTCGACGGGGATCACCTGGTCGACACCCTTGGTCACCGAGTACGAATCCCAGTACGGACCGCCGCAGTTGGCGCAAGATCCCATCGAGATCACGTACTTCGGATCGGGCATCTGGTCGTAGAGGCGCTTGACGGAGGGCGCCATCTTGTCGGTCACCGTGCCGGCCACGACCATCAGGTCCGACTGCCGGGGTGAAGCGGGCAGCGGGATGATGCCGAACCGCATGAAGTCGTACCGGGGGCTCGATGCGGCCATGAGCTCGATGGCACAGCAAGCCAGGCCGAACTGGAACAGCCACAACGAGTACTTGCGCGACCAGTTGAGGAGCCACGACACCGGCTTCGGGGCACCAAACTTCTGAATCACTCCCATCGCAACACGCCTTTCTTGACCGCGTAGGCCAGGCCCTCGATCAGAGTGAGGGTGAAGATGATGATGGCGACCAGTCCGAACATCCCCAGCCGCTCGGCGCCGATGGCCCACGGGAAGACGAACACCGCCTCGACGTCGAACACCAGGAAGAGGAGGCCGAATACGTAGTAACGGATGAAGGTCTGGCTCCACCCTGTGCCGACCGGGTCGACGCCACACTCATACGTCTCCTCCTTGGCTGCGGACGGCTTGGTCGGGCGCAGCACCGTCGCCACCCCGAGCATGATCAGGACGAGCACCACGCCCAGCGCGATGAACGCGCCAACTGTCAGATAACTCTCGAAGTACTCGCTCATGCCTCTGTGGTGGTCTTTTGGTGGACCGCGGCGAGTATACGCAGACCCTCTTCGGGGTCGAAGTCAGCCTGATCTAGCCTGCCGGGGTGCCTGCTCCACCCTCCCACAACGGCCTCGGACTGGCCAACCTGGTCGCCGAGATCGAGACCCGCCTAACGGGCACGTCGCCGACGCCGGGTCTCACCGACCCGGACTCCATCCCCGAAGCGGAGACCTACGTCCTGGTCTTGTTCGACGGCCTGGGGGTGGCCCAGCTCGGACATCCGGACGCAGCGCGCCTCGCCGCCGACCGGGTGGCGACGCTCGAAGCCCCGTTCCCCACGACGACCAGCGTGTCGCTCTCCACTGTCGCTACGGCGTTTTCTCCCTCCCGGCACGGGGTCGTGGGACACCTGATGTGGATGGAGGAACACGATCGAGTGGTCAACACCTTGAAGTGGGTCGACACCTCGGGCGCCCCCGTGGTCCACGACTACGCCGGGATGCTGCCCCGCCCCAACTTGTGGGAGCGGCTCCGTGCCGCCGGAGCCGAGCCGGTGACAGTGCAATACGACGGCTTTCGGGGCACCCCTCTCTCCCGCATGCTCTACCGGAGCGCCCGGTTCGAGGGTGCCTGGGACCTGGCCGACATGGCAGAGGCGACGGTGTCGCTGGCGTCCGAACCACGCCGGCTGATCTTCACCTACTTCCCCAACGTCGATGTCGCCGGACACGTCTCGGGTGTCGGGTCACCCGCATTCGGCGAGGCCCTGCGCGACGCGGTGTCCCTGTGGGAGCGGATCGCCAACCGCCTGCCTCCTGGCGTGGCGCTCCTCGGCACTGCTGACCACGGTCTCGTCTCGTTCGACGAGAGCCGAAAACACCTCGTCGACCGGGCGGACTACCCGGGCTTGCGCTTTGCCGGCGACCCGCGCGGCATCCAGCTCTGGGGTGATCCGGCCCAGATGGAGGCCCTCACCGCGGTGACCGGAAGCGTCCTCGCCGACCCGAGGGAGCTGGTCGGGCCCGAGCCCTGCCCGGATGCCCTGGCCCGACTGGGCGAGAAGGTGATGCTGCCCCCCGATGATCTCGCCGTGATCCCGAGCGGCTTTGACAAGCGTCTCGTGAGCTATCACGGGGGTCTCAGCCGGGCTGAGGTCGAGATTCCTCTGCTGGTCGGCTAGCTGTCGGCGCTGCGGGCAGCCTTGCCCCGCAGCAGCCATTGCTCCGCCACCTCGAAAAAGGGCTCGGCATGCTGTTCCAGCGCAGTGACGATGAACCGGGTCTCAGCGAGTGCCCGGGCGATCATGTCGTGGGAGTAGGAGTAGATCACCTGGTGCTCGGCGAACTCGTCCTCGTCCTCGACCTCGATGGCCCCCGTCTGGTCGACGACCACGTCCAGATCGAGGTCGACCATCTCGTAACGGCTCCGCCCCACCCAGCGAGGCGTGGTCGTAATGTCGACGAAGTGGGAGAACTTCGTCGCCGTCCCGTTGTAGTGGAGGTGCCACCAGCCGTCGTACGGGGCGCAGAAGACGGCATCCGCGCCGGTCGGTGGATGGGTCTCGGTCCCTTTCCAGCGGGTCGACCCTTCCGGCAGCCACATCCAGGAGCCGTACTCGTCCTCCCCCAGCCAATAGGCGTCGAACCCCCAGTGGAGATGGTCCGGGTTCTTCAGGAACTGGACGGTGATCGGCCTCACAGGTCGATTGTGTACCGACATCGCGTCGGAACGGTGCCTCTGGCGCTGACATATGCTCCAGGCCCGAATGGAAACACTGATCGCAGTGCTCGCCGCCCTCGCCGCGAGCCTCTTCTCCTTCGACCTCTGGCGGGACTACGTCCGCAAGCCGCGGCCGCACATCGTTGCCTACGCCGTGGGCATGACCATGTTCGCCCTGGCCACCTGGATGCTGGTGATCGCCCTCGTTTGGAGCTGGAGCCCATTCGTCTACCGCAGCTTCTATCTCTTCGGCGCGGTCCTCAACATCCCGTTCCTCGCCCTGGGGTCGATGTTCCTGGTCGTCGGGAAGCGGGCCGGACACATCATGACCGTCCTCCTCGGAGCGTTCTCGGCGATCTCGATCACGCTGGTGGCGACCACCAGCTTTCAGAGCCCGCTGCCGGAGCACGGCATCCCGCATGACATCTTCGCCAGCGGGTTCGGCCCCCGCATGTTCGCCGCCGTAGGAGGTGGCCTTGGGGCGACGATCCTCATCGTGTTGGCCCTGGTCAGCGTGTTCCGGTTCCGCAAGACCTTGCCTCGGGTGGTCTGGGGAAGCCTTCTCATCGTGGCAGGCACCTTCGCCGCCGCGGCCGGGGGGACCAACCTGGCATTCGGGGAGGCGGGTTGGTTCGCCACTTCGCTGTTCCTCGCCGCCGCCCTCATCTGGGCGGGCTATCGAGTGGCCTCCGGGGCGCGAAAGGCCGCCACCTAGCCGCCGATGTAGGACATCTCGACGGGGATCCGGCGGCGGGTGCGCGCCGAGCGGATCTCCGAGTAGCGGTCGGCTCGGTTGGACCAGACGGTGTCGAGAATCCCGCCCACATCCTCGCCCGACCGGAGCGCGTGTCGCAGGTCGGTGCCGCCGGACGCAAACAGGCATGTGTAGAGCGTCCCCTCGGCCGACACCCGGGCCCGCGTGCACGAGCCGCAGAATGGCTGGGTCACCGACGCGATGACTCCCACCTCGTCCTGGCTGTCCTGATACCGGTACCGGGTCGCAACTTCGCCTGGGTAATTGGGCGGCACCTCCTCCAACGGGAACTCGGCGCCGATCTTCCCGAGGATCTCCCCGGCCGGCACCACGTCGTCGAGGCGCCAGCCGTTGGTGTTGCCGACGTCCATGAACTCGATGAATCGCACGATGTGCCCGGTCCCGCGGAACATCCGGGCCATCTCCAGGACCGCGTGCTCGTTGACCCCCCGCTTGACGACACAGTTCACCTTGATCGGACCGAGCCCTGCCGCCGCGGCAGCCTCGATCGCCGCCAGCACGGTGGAAACCGGGAAACCGACGTCGTTCATCGCCATGAACGTGGGGTCGTCCACCGCGTCGAGACTCACCGTGACCCGGTCGAGTCCGGCCGCGGCCAGAGCCTCGGCCTTGCGCTCGAGGAGGGATCCGTTGGTGGTCAACGTCACGTCCTCCACCCCTGGGACACCGGCCACCAACCCCACCAAATCCTCGATACCCCGGCGAAGCAAGGGCTCGCCTCCCGTAATGCGGACCTTGGTCACGCCGCGCTCGGCAAACAGACGGACCAGCCTGACCATCTCCTCGAACGAGAGCAGCTGGTCGCGGGGCAGGAACTCGTGCCCCGGCCCGAACACCTCCTTCGGCATGCAGTAGGTGCACCGGAAGTTGCAGCGGTCGGTCACCGACAGCCTCAGGTCCCGGAGCGGGCGGTCGAGACGGTCAGTGAGCGGGCTCATCTGCCCCGACGATAAGCCGAACCCGACGCCTCCGGCACATGACTAGTCATTCCGGGTCCCCTGCCAATGATCCCCAAGAACACGCTGACCAGGGCCGATCTCCCACCTACCAACTCAATTCACAAGGAGCTGAGCGAAGATGTTCAACCTGCGAAGGCGCGCCCACAACTGCGAGCACCCGAGAACCAACACCACAGCCAACTATGGTCTGATCCGCACCGTGTGCCGGGACTGCGGAATGGTGCACCTCGAGGACATGGGCACGGCAGTCACCACCGAACCGAAGATCTTGGAGACCGAGATGGAAGTGCTCCTCGAGGCTCCCGACGATCAGTCGGTGACCACCGCGGGCTGACTCCGGGAACGAAGCCAGGCGCCGAGCCCCAGGGGAAGGGTCACCACCGGCACCAGCCAGCCGACCCAGGGCAACATCCAGGCCGCGCCGAGGACGAGACTTCCTCCGAGGGCCGCCCCTTAGGCGCCACTGGCACGGAACAGCGCCGATCCGAACGCCGTCGCCACGGGCACTGCCGCCGCCAGCGCGGCGACCGCGACTGCGCCGAGGGTCGCCAGAAGGACGGGTAAGAGCACGACCACCAGTGGAAGGCCCGCCGCGGGCGGCGCCAGGCGGAGCACCAGCCATCCGACTCCAACCACGGCCAACGGGCTCAGGAACCACGCCGCACCGAGCAGCCACGAACGGATCGACCACACGTGGCCGGCGGCCCGTACGGTCATCTCGGGCCAGCACCAGATCACCGTCACCGCGGCGATGGCGACGAAAACGACCGCCAGGAGGCGGCCCAACAGCCCCAATGCCCGGAGCCTGATATTGGGGGGAAGCTCAGCCCGTTGGGTGACGGTCCCGGAAACATCGGCTTGATCCAGGCCCTCGATCTCGTGGCGTGACCGGTAGGAGAGGTCCCCACCCACCGAGACCGGACCCACCACGCGAAGTCGGCCGACCGTCACGTCGACCCGGCCACCGATCGAGCCCGACAGGTCGATCCGCGCCGAGGAACCCCGCAGGTTCCCTTCCAGCGTGCCGAGACTCTCGACGCGTCGCGACCAGAACAACAGCTCGCCGCCCACCGAGGATTCAGGACCCAGGTGGATGCGCAGGGACGAGGTGACGATGTCCTTGTCCACCGAGCCGAGAATGGTGACCGTCCCTCCCGCCGCCCGAACCGAGCCACCGACGGACCCGCGGACGATCAGCTCCGGGGCGAGGACCGTCACCGACCCCTTGACCTCACCGTCGATGACCACCCGTTCGGCTGCCGCCGCCACCAGGTCGCCTTCCACGGTGCCGGAGATCACCACGCTGAGCGCACCCGCATAGAGGTCGTCGCGGACCACCTCCCCCGCTGGCACGAGGGCAACGTCCGCGCCGGAGGTCTCGGCGGCCTCCGCAGGCGCGGCCCCAAGCGTCAGCATGAATACGGTTACGCCGATGGCGGCGAGAACCCGTCTAGAGGGCGAAGGCATCAGCGACCACGGAGAGCAAGGACCCGGGGAGGACACCCCACAGGATCGTGGCCGCGACGGAGATCCACAGGACCCATCGGAGAGAAGGACGAGCGGGAAGCTCGCCGCCGCCCTCGCCCTCCATGTACATCGTGACGACGATCCGCAAGTAGAAGGCGAGGGCGACCACCGAACTGAGCACCGCCAGGATGACGACCCAGGTCTGATCGGCCGCCCACGCCTCGGAGAAGACGCCGAACTTGGCGATGAACCCGGAGGTCAGCGGTAGGCCGGCCATGCCGAAGAGCAGGATGGCGAAACCCGCCGCGAGCCCGGGATTGCGGGCGGCGAGGCCGCGGTAGGCCGAGATATCGGAGCCGGAGCCCTCGGGGCCGTCGACCGCGGTGACCACGGCGAACGAGCCGATGAGCTGGATGGCGTAGGCCGCGACGTAGAAGAGCACCCCGGAGGTCTCGCCGCCGATGATCCCCGTCATGGCGAACCCGGCGTGGGCGATGCCCGAGTAGGCGAGCATGCGCCGGATGTCGGACTGCACCAGAGCCACCACCGACCCGAGGACCATGGAGAGCGCGGCCACCCCGGACATGACCGGCACCCAGGTGGCGCTGAACTCGCCCAGTCCGGTGACGAAGATCCGCGCCAGGGTGATGAAGCCCGCCACCTTGGCGGCCGCGGCCATGTAGCCCACGATGCCTGCCGGCGCCCCCTGGTAGACGTCGGGTGCCCACGTGTGGAACGGGGCCGCGGAGACTTTGAAGCCCAGGCCAACCAGCATCAGGCCCAGACCGATGAACAGGACCGCCGGTGAGGCCACGATGTTGGCCGCGAGGTAGGACCTGATGCCGAGGATCTCGAACTCGCCGGTGCCGGCATAGAGCAAAGCCGCCCCGTAGACGAAGAGCGCCGACGCAAACGAGCCAAGCAGGAAGTACTTGAGGGCGGCTTCGTCCGAGCCTTTCCGCTCGCGGGTGAGACCGGCCAGCACGTAGAGGCCGATAGAGCCGATCTCCAGGCCGAGGAAGACGAGGATCAGGTTGTTGGCCGAGAGCATGATCGAGAACCCGGCGGTGGCGATGAGCGCGATGGCCATGGTCTCGGCCGCACGCCGTCCCAGGGCATCGAGAAGCCCCCGAGCTCCGGCCAGGCCGAGAGCGGTCACCCCGAGCAAGGCGAATCTGCCGAAGACCGCCATGCCGTCGACCGCGACCATTCCGGAGAACTCGAGGAGCGAACCGGGCGAGCCGCCGGCTGCGGCTTCGGACGCCTCGACCCACTGGAATCCCGTGCTTACGGCCGCCAGGAGGAGAGCGAAGCCCGCCACCAGGCCGAGACGGTTCGGAGCCGGCTTCCACTGGACTTCGACCAGCAGCACAGCGGCGGCGCCCAAGGCCAGGAGGAGCTCGGGGAGGATGGCCAGCCAGTTGATCTCAGGCATCACTCACCCTCCTCTCCCGAAGAACTCGCCCGGTGCCGGGGCCTCGAAACCGGTCGCCTGGGTCACTGCATCGAGCGCGGCATCCGTGGAAGGGGCGATGCGGTCGAGGAGAACATTGGGATAGAAGCCGATGACGATGATCAGCACCGCAAGCGGCGCCAGAAGCGCGATCTCGCGGAAGCTCAGGTCGGGCACGACCGCGTTGTCCCCTTGGGGGACGCCGGTGAACACACGCTGGTACGCCCAGAGGAGGTAGACGGCGGCGAGGATGACACCGATCGCGGCGATCACTGTCAGGCTCGGCAGGGAGGGGAAGCTCCCGATGACCACCAGGAACTCGCCGATGAAGCCGTTGAGCCCGGGGAGCCCTATGGACGCGAACGACATGAACAAGAAGAAGCCGGCCAGCATCGGCATCGACTTCTGGAGGCCGCCCAGCTCGGCGATCTGCTTGGTGTGACGGCGCTCGTAGATCATTCCAACGAGGAGGAACAGGGCGCCCGTGCTGAGGCCGTGGTTGACGTTCTGGATCACAGCGCCTTGGAGCGACGCCGAGGTCAGAGCGAAGGTGCCGAGGACGATGAATCCAAGGTGGCTCACCGATGAGTAGGCCACCAGGCGCTTGAGGTCGGGTTGGACGATGGCAACCGCGGCGCCGTAGATGATCCCGATGACGGCCAGGGTGCCCATGATCCACATCGCGTCCACCGAGGCGTCCGGGAAGAGAGTCAGGTTGAAGCGGATGAGCCCGTAGGTGCCGAGTTTGAGCAGCACGCCGGCGAGGAGCACCGATCCGGCCGTAGGTGCCTCTGTGTGGGCGTCGGGGAGCCATGTGTGGAGCGGGAAGAGCGGCACCTTGACGGCGAACGCGAGGGCGAAGGCGGCGAACAGCAAACGCTCGGTGCCCATGCCCAGATCCAGCTGGGCCAGATCGGCGAGGGCGAACGAGGGCGCACCCGTCAGGGACGAGTGCATCACGGCCATCCCGATGATCCCCGCCAGCATCAGGGCCGAGCCGAACATGGTGTAGAGGAAGAACTTGAGCGCGGCGTAGACCCGTCGGTCGCTGCCCCACACCCCGATGATGAAGTACATCGGGATCAACATCGCCTCGAAGAACACGAAGAACAGGAAGAGGTCGGTGGCCACGAATGCACCGAGCATCCCCGCCTCGAGGAGCAGAGTCAGCACCACAAAATCGCGGGGACGCTTGTTGATCGTCGTCGACGCCCCCAGTGCGATCGGGACCAGGATCGCAGTGAGGAGCACCA
This sequence comes from uncultured Acidimicrobiaceae bacterium, assembly GCA_964529515.1. Classification (GTDB taxonomy): domain Bacteria; phylum Actinomycetota; class Acidimicrobiia; order Spongiisociales; family ZC4RG35; genus ZC4RG35. The sequence continues at coordinate 3,087 of CAZGWX010000242.1, read as the reverse complement.
TCGGCATCGAGATGCCGTCCATGCCGAGCCTCCAACCCACGCCCCACGGCTCGTACCACGGGACGTCGACCACGAACTGCATCCCGGCCACCGGCTCGAAGGCAAAGAACAGGTAGACCGATAGGGCGAGTGGCACCAAGGAAAGCACCAGGCCGAGTGGGAGATGGATCTCGTGCCGGCGGCGAGGCACGGCCAGCACGATGAGGGCGGCCACGACCGGAGCGAGCACCAGCGCGGTCAGCACTGGGCTGCTCCTGCCCCAGGATTTGTCCCCCAGAGCGAAGCGAATGGGGGAAGGTACCGCCGGCCGACGAAGGAGGCCGGGGGTAGGGGGTTGGTGCCGCCCTCCCAGAACTCAGACGCGTCGGACAGTACTTGTCTTTGGAACCGACCCCCTCCCGCTCGCTGCGCTCGGGTACTCCCCCACAAGTGGGGGAGAAATCCAGTTCTGGAGCGAAGCGACATCATGCTCCCGTCACCGCGAGCCAGACGACCAGTGCAATGGCACCGGCGAAGAGGAGGGCGGCGTAGTTGCGGACCTGCCCGCTTTGCAATGTGCGGACCCACCGACCGGCTTCGAGCATGACTCGCCCCAGTCCGTTCACCGCGCCATCGATCACGGAGGCGTCGACGCCGAAGGCAGCGATCTCGGAGACCTTCTTCCCCGGCTGGACGACGGTGACGTCGTAGAAGCCGTCGACCCGGTAGGCCGACTCCCACCAGCCCCAAACGGGTTGCAGACCCTGCTCGAGACGCGACCAGTCTTCGGCCGGCCCCCGGTACGCGAAGGCAGCCGCGGCGACACCGGCGAGACCGGCGAGCACCGACACGGCGGCCAGCACGGCAAACATGAGCCATCCCTCCGGCGGGTGCTGCATCGACACTCCTTCGAACACCGGCTCGAGGAAGTGCTCCAGGGAGAGCCGGAACGGTGTGTTGACGAAGCCGCCCACCACCGAGAGGACCGCCAGCACCACCAGGGGCACGGTCATGACGCGGGGCGTCTTGTGCGGGTGGACCCCTTCGGACCACCTGGGCTCGCCCCAGAAGACCATCACCCACTGACGCGCCATGTAGAACGCGGTCATCAGGGCCGTGATCAGGCCGACGACCCACAGCGCAGCGAACCACCCGCCCCGTGCGAACAGAGATCCGAGGATCTCGTCCTTGGACCAGAAACCGGCCAGCGGCGGGATGCCGGCGATGGCGAGGGTGGCGATGCCCATCGTGATCGCGGTCACGGGCATTTCCTTGAAGAGCCCGCCCATCTTTCTCATGTCCTGTTCGTCGGCCATGGCGTGGATCACCGCGCCGGCGCCGAGGAAAAGCAGCGCCTTGAAGAAGGCGTGGGTCATGAGGTGGAAGACACCCGAGACGTATGCAGTGGCGCCCACGGCCATGAACATGTACCCGAGCTGGGAGATGGTCGAGTAGGCCAGCACCTTCTTGATGTCGTACTGGGCAATGGCGATCGACGCCGCCCACAGGGCGGTCGCTGCACCGATCGTGGCCACAGTGACCTGGGCCGTGGGCGAGAGCTCGAAGATGGACGCCGAGCGGGCCACGAGATAGACGCCGGCGGTGACCATGGTGGCCGCGTGGATGAGAGCCGACACCGGCGTGGGGCCCTCCATTGCGTCGGGCAGCCACACGTAGAGGGGGATCTGGGCCGACTTGCCCGCGGCGGCGAGGAGGAAGAGCAGCCCGATGGCGGTGGCTGTGCCGGTGCTGAGGACCTCGCTCGCCCGGTCGAGCACACCGGTGTAGGACAGCGTGCCGAACGCCGCGAACACCAGCATCAGCGCCACCATCATCCCGAAGTCGCCGATGCGGTTGACCACGAACGCCTTCTTTGCGGCGCCGGCGGCCGACTCCCGTGTGAACCAGAATCCGACCAGCAGGTAGGAGCAGAGACCGACGAGTTCCCAGCCGAGGAAGAGCATGGCGTAGTTGCCGGCCAGCACCAGGGTCAACATCGAGGCGGCGAACAGGTTGAGGTTGGCGAAGAACCGCCAGAACCTCTCGTCGCCGTGCATGTATCCGATGGCGAAGACGTGGATCAAGGTGCCAACCCCCGTGACCACAAGAGCCATCAGCGCGGCGAGCGGGTCCCAGGTCAGCTCCATGCTGGCCCCGATTGCGGGCATCCACTCCCAGAGCATCACTGTCGTGGTGTGGCCGTCGCCGGCGAAGAAGGGCAGCGCCGCCACGATGGCGATGACGAAGGAGACGGCCATCGCCCCAGAGGCCACCACGCCAGCCATGGGCCCCCGCAGATACCTGCCGAAGAAGTGGAGGAACAGAGCACCTGCCAGCGGCAGGGCGATGACGAGCCAGAGGAAGTCGGTCATCCCTGCAGCTCCGCGAGCTCGTCGACGGAGGCAGTGGAGCGCAGGCGGAAGATAGACACGATGATGGCGAGCCCCACCACCACCTCAGCCGCCGCGACCACGAGGATGAAGAAGACCGCGACCTGGCCGCCGATGTCGTTGAGGGCACGACCCGCCGCGATCAGGGTGAGATTGACCGCGTTGAGCATCAGTTCGATGCACATGAACATGACGAGGGCGTTGCGCCGCACCAGCAGCCCCATCGCACCGATGACGAAAAGGGCGGCCGCCAATCCCATGTACCAGCCCGGATCGACCATCAGGCCCCGCGCCTGCGGTAATGGGCCAGGGCGACGGCCCCGGCCGCTCCCACGGTGAGCAGTAGCGCCGTGGCCTCGAATGCCAGCACCCAGTCGGTGAACAGCGGACGGGCAATCCTCTCTACGGTCCCGTTGGTCGCCTGCGGGTCGATGTTCGCCACCGCGGCCGGGACCCATTCGAACTCGCCGAACACCGTGATGGCCATGATGCCGAGCGCCAGCATCGCCGCGACGGCACCGACACCGATCCGCTGGGACGGGATCGTCTCCACACGTTTCTCCGCCTTGTCGACGCCGATGAGCATGATGACGAAGAGGAAGAGGGTCATCACAGCTCCGGCGTAGACGATGACCTGGACTGCGGCGACCAGGTGGGCGAGGTGGACCACATAGATAACGGCCACCGAGAACAGGGTCCCCAGCAGTCCCACCGCGGA
>CAZGWX010000241.1:0-5278 GCA_964529515.1 uncultured Acidimicrobiaceae bacterium | reverse complement strand
GATGGCCGCCCTCGGCCGGGAGCGCTCTCTGGAACGCATCACCCGGGCCCGTCGAGAGTTGGGGTGACGCCCCCCGGGTCGTAACCTCAATCTGACACCCTGGTCCCGTCGTCCAGCGGTCTAGGACGCCGGCCTTTCAAGCCGGAAACGCGGGTTCGAATCCCGTCGGGACTACGCCTTTCAGGATTTCTCCCCCACTTGTGGGGGAGTACCCGAGCGGAGCGAGGAGGGAGGGGGTGAGTTCCATCCCCGGAATGGCTCTGCGCGATGGAACCGGCCCCCTACCCCGGCCTCGTTCCTCGGCCGGCGGTACTTTCCCCCACTCCTTGCGTCGTGGGGGACTAATCCTTTGATGCCGAATCCCGTCGGGACTACCTCTAAGAAATAACATCGGCCCATGTTCGCCGAACCGTCGTTCCGGCGGGGTTTGCGCGACTCCGCTCTCATCTTTCTTGCCGTCGGCGGTTTCGGGTTGGCCTATGGCGTCCTCGCCGTCGAAGCAGGGTTTCCGGTCTGGCTGGCCATCGCCTCGTCGCTGATCATCCTCTCGGGCGCGGCCCAGTTCGCCATGGTGGGGCTGCTCACGGCAGGACCGGCCGCCGTCATCGTCGCTGCCACCGGGCTGGGGCTTCGTCACATCCCCATGTCGGCGACCCTGGCGAAGCTGATCGGTCCGCAGTCGCTTTGGACCCGGATCCGCCTGAGCTACGTCCTGGTCGACGAGACCTTCGGGCTCACCGTCCGCGCTGCGGCCACAGGGGATGTGGACGACATCGTGGCCTACAAGTCGGCGGCGGACATGTTCCTCGTCACCGCCTGGGCGCTTGGTACCGCCGTCGGGGCGGTGTTCGGGACAGCCGTCGATCCGGAGGCGGTCGGCATCGGGGTGTTGTTCGGCCTGCTCTTCCTGGGCCTGGCCGCACCCATGGTGTCGACTCGCCGGGACCTGGTGGTGGTCGGAGTGACTGTGGTCGCCACCTTGGTCGCTGTGCTGGTCCTTCCCGAAGCCTGGCAGATCACTTCTGCTGCGGTCGCGGCGGCTGCCATCGGAGTGTTTCTCGATGAGTGATCTTGCCCTGGTGGTGGTGGTGGGCCTCATCACGTTCGCTTCCCGGGTGGTGCTCATGGTTCGCCCTCAGCCGGTCTGGGGGACGCGAGTCAGCCGGTTTCTGGAGGTGTTCCCGCTGGCGTTGTTCATGGCTATCGCCACCGCCGCCCTGGTCGCGCCCGACGGCCGGCCAGCGGTGACTCCTGCGCTGGCTGCTGCCGGAGGTGGAGTGCTGGGAGCGGTCGTGTTCAAGAAGTCTCTGCTGGGGGTTCTCGTTGTCGGGGCGGTCGCGTTCTACGGGGTTCGGTCACTTACCGGCTGACCCACAACTAGCCCGTTCCGGGCCCGGACGGCGGGCGTGTGGGCAGACCGAACGGTTCGCCCAATACCTAGACTCCCCGAGGAGCCCGATGTACGTCATCCTCTACCTCCCCGAGGGCGCCGAACCCGAGATCTTCGGACCTTTCTCCACCTACCAAATCGCCCTCAACATGCTGCGTTCACTGGCGATCGCCGCGGGTGGTTCGTTGGACGCCCCGCCTTCCGGACTAATGGCGAGCGTCGACATCCTGATCGCCGGTGAGAAGCATCGGTACCAGCTGATCAAACTTGCCTCCACTTCACAGCTCGAAGTCCACTCAGCGGTGATCCAGGAGATGAGTGAGACGGTCGAGATCGAGGTGGTCCACCCGGAGGACCTGTCCCCACCCGGTCGCTTCTCCAGCTACTGACGGAGTAGGGGAAACCTCACCGGTAGCCTGCCCGCCACGATGTCTTCCCAAGCCACCAGGCTCTACAGCACCGTTCTCGCCCTGCTCGCTCTGTTCGCGCTTACAGCGTCGGCAGGGCTCGTCGTCTACCGCTTGATCAAGGGGCCCCAAGCGGCAGGACGCCTCCTCGGGACCAAGGCGATATGGCTCGCCTGGGCCGTGGCGGCCGTGGCGACCGTTGGCTCCCTCGTGTATTCCGAGGTGATCCACTTCGTTCCCTGCCGCCTGTGCTGGTTCCAGCGGATCTTCATGTATCCCCTTTCGATCATCCTTCTGGTCGGAGCCATCCGCAAGGAACTGACGGCCCGCTACTACGCGCTGCCTCTCTCGTTGATCGGCCTGGCCATCTCGGTCTACCACTATCTGGTGCAGCTCTACCCCGGTCTCGAAGGCGGTTCCTGCGACCCGCTCAACCCCTGCAGCGCTCGCTACGTGGAGGTGTTCGGCTTCATCTCGATCCCGTTTATGGCCGGAGCCGGGTTTACCCTCATTTCCGTTCTCGCTCTCTTCTACCTGAAGGCAAACAAGGAATGAACAAGAACCTGATGTGGATCATCGGCGGGGTGGTGGGCCTCGCCCTCGTCGTGGGTCTCGCCTGGGCGATCGCCGGCGAGGAGCCCCTCGATGAGTCGGCCGGCTTCGGAAACCCCACGGTGACCGGCGAAAACCTGCCCGTCGCGGGCTCCGGTGGCGGCGACCCAGCAGCCGGTATGACCGCCCCGACTGTGATCGGTGCCGACTGGAAAGGCAACGCGGTGTCGATCGAGGCCGACGGGCGTCCCAAGATCGTCGTCTTCCTCGCCCACTGGTGCCCTCATTGCCAGAGGGAGGTTCCGGTCATTCAACAGTGGGTCGACGACGGCAACCTTCCCGAAGGCGTCGACATCTACGGCGTCACCATCTTCACCAACTCGGCACGGACCAACTTCCCGCCCCAGGCCTGGCTGGAGCGTGAGAACTGGACCATCCCGACTCTGATGGACAACTCCGACAGTGCGGTCGCCCGTGGGTTCGGCGTCGCATCCACACCCACATATGCGGTGTTGGACGGCGACAACGTGAACCTCGGACGGGCGTCAGGCGAGATCGGTATCGCCGGACTCAACACCCTGGCGGCGATCGCCGCAGGCTCCATCGAAGACTGAGTTACTGCTCCAAAGCCCGGATCTTCTCGAGCCGTCGCACGTGGCGGTCCTCGCGGGTGAATCGAGCTTCGATGAAGATCCGCACGAGGTCCTCCGCCAGTGCCGGCCCGACCACCCGTGACCCCAGAGACAACACGTTGACATCGTCGTGCTCCACCATCTGACGGGCGGTGTAGGAGTCGTGGGCGACGGCGGCACGGATTCCGGTCAGCTTGTTGGCGGCGACGGCCGCCCCTGCTCCGGAACCGCAGACCACGATTCCTCGGTCGGCCCTGCCGTCGAGGACGGCTCTGGACACCGACGCCGCGTAGTCGGGGTAGTCGACCGGGTCTTCGGAGTGGGTCCCCAGGTCGTAGACCGCGTGGCCGGACTCGGCGAGCCACGCAGCCAGGTGTTCCTTCATCTCGTAACCGGCGTGGTCCGACCCCAAGGCGATTCTCATGGCGGAGGCAGGGTAGCCACGGGATGGCCCTTCACCCACCTTCGGGGTCCTGCAACCACTCACCGCTACATTGACCGCAATGCCCACCATCACGGTTGAAGGGGGCCGTCCCCTGTCCGGGACCGTCGGTGTCCGGGGTGCCAAAAACGCGGTTCTCAAAGAGATGGTGGCCGCGCTTCTCGCCCCCGGCAGGCATCGTCTGGGCAACGTGCCCCGCATCCTCGACGTCGACCTGATGGCCGACGTCCTGCGCCACACCGGATGCAAGGTCGAGTTCGGCGAACACGAGCTTTGGACCGTCGTGCCCGAAGACCCCAAGCCCGAGGCGCCGATCGAGTTGGTCCGTGCCATGCGTGCTTCGATCGTCGTGCTCGGGCCGCTCCTCGCGCGTTGTGGCGAGGCGAGGGTGGCCCTGCCAGGCGGGGACGATCTCGGTGCCCGACCGATCGAGTGGCATCTGGAGGGCCTGGAGCAAATGGGCGCCGATTTCGAGCTGATCCACGGTGAGCTGGTAGGCCGTGTCGACGGCCGCCTCAGGGGGACCGACGTCGAGCTGCCCTTCCCATCGGTCGGCGCCACCGAGAACCTGCTGTTCGCCGGGGTTCTCGCGGAGGGGCGGACCACAGTGGTCAACGCCGCTCGGGAGCCCGAGATCGAGGACCTCATCGCCCAGCTGAACGCCATGGGTGCCCGGATCAAAGGGGCGGGCACCTCGCTCGTCACCATCGAGGGGGTGGAGCGGCTCAGCCCGGTCGATCATGACGCCGTGCCCGACCGGCTGGAGGCGGGCACCTATGCCGTCGCTGGGGCCATCACCGCGGGCGATGTCACCGTCACGCGGTGTCGTCCCAACCACCTGCGGATGGAGCTGCGCAAACTCGAGGACACCGGGTGCGAGGTCGAAAGGGGGGACGACTGGCTCCGTGTCAAAGGCCCCGAACGTCCGGCCCCGGTGGACTTCGCCACCCTGCCTTATCCCGGCTTCCACACCGACATGCACCCGCAGATGGTGGCCTACCTCAGCGTGGCACCGGGCGTGTCGGTAATCACGGAGAACCTCTACGACGCCCGTTTTCGGTATGTCGGGGAGCTCTCTCGCATGGGCGCCGACATCTCAGTGGAAGGGGCCCATGCGGTGATCAGAGGAGTTCAGGGCCTCTCGGGTTGTCCGGTGCTGGCAACCGACATCCGAGCCGGAGCCGCACTGGTCATTGCCGGCCTGGTGGCCGACGGAGTTACCACTGTCGACGACATCACGCACATCGATCGTGGCTACGAGGACTTCGCCGGGAGGCTGGCAGCTTTGGGTGGGGCGGTGGAGCGCTCCTAGGATGGGAACAACCAGCCCTTCGAGAAGGTTCCACAGAACATGACGCAGACACCGGTCAGCATCGCGCCCGCAGCGGGTGAGTCCACCGAGATCGACCCCGCCCAGCTCGACGCGGCCCTCGAGTACATCCGCCCCGCAGTCCAGGCGGACGGGGGTGACATCGTGCTGCTCGGCGTCGACGGCGGCCGGGTGCAGCTGGAGATGGTCGGAGCCTGCGGCGGCTGCCCGCTCTCGATGATGACCCTGAAAGCCGGCATCGAGCGCATCCTCCTCGATCGTGTCCCTGGGGTCACCGAGGTGGTGGCTTCCGCCGACGGCCCCGGAAGTCTCGAAGAGGCCGCCTCCGGCATCAGCATCCCTTCCTTCTAGCTCGCTGCGCTCGCGCGCCCCTCGGCCCTTCGGGCCACTCCCCGTCTGACGACGGAGGAGAAGCTTTCTCTCGTAGCCTCTGGGCATGCTCGACCCCGCCCTTCTCGATTCGGTACGCGCAGGCGACCGGCGCGCCCTGGCCCGGGCGATCAGCGCTCTGGAGCGAGGCGAGAC
>CAZGWX010000240.1:0-4613 GCA_964529515.1 uncultured Acidimicrobiaceae bacterium | reverse complement strand
GGCTGCGGGTCGCCCAGCGGGAGCACTATTTGCCGGTGGTGACCCGCTTCGCCCTCCGCTGGTGGTCGACACGACCCGAGAATGTTGCCCTCGCTCTCTTCGGCGTTGCCGGCGTGGCGGTCTCGGGCATCTGGAGTTGGGCGGTCCTGGCGGCCCCGCTCAGCCAGGCCGGCCCGGTCGGGCTGTCGGTCCGCGGCCGCACCTCGAAGCTGGCGTGGACGTCGAGGCTCAAGCGCGTCGCCGCCCTCAGCGCCGCGCTGTTCGTGGTGGCCCTGGTGGCGGGGGTCTTGCTCCAGCTGCCCGTGATCCCGGCCGCCGCGCTGATGGTGAGTCCTGTGCTCGTCGACCTTTCCCTAGTGGCCCTTCGGCCGGTGGAGAAAGTGATAGGAGCCCAGTGGGTGAAACGAGCCCATCGCAAGCTGGAAGCGGTCGAGCCGAGGGTCGTGGCGATCACCGGCTCCTACGGCAAGACCACCACGAAGGGTTACGTGGCCCATCTCGCGTCAGGCACGCTCCGCACTGTCGCGTCGCCTGCCTCGTTCAACAACACCATGGGCCTGGCCCGGGCCATCAACGAAGGACTCAATGCCGGTACGGAGCTGTTCGTGGCCGAGATGGGCACCTACGGGCCGGGGGAGATAGCGGAGATGTGCTCGTGGGTCGAGCCGGAGGTCTCCGCCATCACCGCGGTCGGGCCTGTGCACCTGGAGCGGTTCGGATCGGAGGCCCGCATCGTGGCCGCCAAGGCGGAGATCCTCGACGGGGCGCAAGTCGGCGTGATCTGCGTCGACCACCCGTTGCTCGCCGAGCTCGCCACCGCGCGCTCGAAGGAGATGGAAATCACCGAGGTCTCGTCGGGGTCACAAGGTGTTGTTCGGGTCGCGGATGGCAGGCTGTTCGTGCGGGGGAGCGAGGTGGCCGCCGTACCCGACCACGTGTTCGCTTCCAACCTCGCCACCGCTGTGGGCGTGTGCCTCGCCCTCGGCCTCGAAGTGGAGACGGTCGCGGCTCGGATCCCGACCCTGACCGCCCCGGACCACCGGCAGACGGTCTCGGTGGGCGAGGCAGGGTTCGAGATCATCGACGACACCTTCAATTCGAACCCGGCCGGCGCCCGGCGCGCCCTCGGGATCCTGGGGCGGGCCACTGGCGCCAAGACGGTCGTCACACCGGGCATGATCGAGCTCGGCCCGGCACAGGCCCAGGAGAACGAAGCGTTCGCGTCCGCCGCCGCGGAGGTGGCCGACCATCTCGTGGTGGTGGGTCGCACCAATCGTCCCGCCCTGTTGCGTGGGGCGGCTCGAGGCGGGGCCTCGGTTACCGTCGTCGACACGCGAGAGGAAGCGGTCGGTTGGGTGCGGGCGAATCTCGGTCCCGGCGACGCGGTCCTCTACGAAAACGACCTACCCGACCATTACCCATGACGGAGGGAAGATGAGCCGCCCCCTGGTGGTCTTCGGCGGACCATCCGATGAGCACGACATCTCGATCCTGACCGGCCTCCAGGTGGCCCGCGCCCTGGGCGAGGCGGATGTCGTCTACTGGTCCAAGTCGGGTGACTGGTACCAGGTGGACGCTTCGATGGAGGCGGCCGACTTCGCCGACGGAGTTCCCCGCCGCGCCCGGCCCGCGTCTTTCGAGGCCTCCCCGGGCCAGGGGTTCGTTGTGAAGAAGAAGCCGCTGCGGCCCAGCGCCGTTGTCGTCGCTTGCCATGGCGGTCCCGGCGAGGACGGGACCCTGCAGGGCCTGCTCGACCTGGCGGGCCTCCGCTACACCGGCCCCGGCCAGCCGGCGTCCGCCCTCGGTATGGACAAGCTCTCGTTCGGTGCCGCCATGGCGGCGGTGGGCCTGCCCACGCTGCCGAGGACTCTGGTCGGTGTCGGCGCTCCGGCTCCGTTCGAGGGCCCCTACATCGTCAAGCCTCGCTTTGGAGGCTCGTCGATCGGAATCGAGGTCGCCGACGACTGGGACACGGTGACCGCGCTGCGGAGGACTTCGGTGTTCATGGCGCAGGGCGCGGTCGTCGAGCCCTATCTCTCCGGCAGTCGCGATCTCCAGGTAGCGGTGCGGACCCACCCCGAGCTCGAGCTCTCGGCCATCGAGGCTCCGGCCAGGCCCGAGGGCGGCATCTACACCTACGACCAGAAATACCTGGCCTGGGGTGGCGAGGTGAGCGGGGGCCGTGACCTTCCCGCGGTCATCCCGGACGCGGTCGAGGCGGAGATCCGCCGGTTGGCTCGTCTGGTGACCTCAGCGGCGGGTCTGCGCGGCATCGCCCGGATCGACTTCCTGGAACAGGAGGGCAAGGTCTACGTCAACGAGGTGAACACGATCCCGGGTTCGATGGCCGCCTACCTATGGATCGATCCGCCCACGAGCAGGGCACAACTCTTCGCCGACATGGTGGCGGAGGCGATTGCAACCCCGGCGCGCGTGTTTTCCACGGCCGGTAGCGACGGGACAGCCTTGCGCAACGCCGGCGCCATCGCGTCCAAACTCGGATGAGCGCCGCCTAGAAGTTCAAGGCGAACGCCGGTGGTGTGCCCCTATAGATGTACTACAGGGCAGGTGAGGGTGCGCGTGATGCCCTCGACCGACTGGATTCGGGCGACGACCAGCTTGCCCAGCGAGTCGACGTCTTCACTGCCGGCCTTGACGATCACGTCGTAGGGGCCGGTGACATCATCGGCCGTTTCCACTCCGGTGATTCCCCGGACCTGCTCAGCGACGATGGCGGCTTTGCCCACCTCCGTCTGAATCAGGATGTACGCCTGCACCAATTGAGCCTCCTATTGCTCTAGAGGTGCGGCGACGATAGTGGACTCCACTGGATGTGTCCCCCACGCAGTGGGGGAAGGGACCCGCTTTGCGGGTAGGGGGCCGGTTCCACAGAAATAAGTCTCCAGCGCGTGAGACCGAACATGACTTGGGAACCCACCCCCTCCCCGGCTTCGCCGGTACTCCCCCACAAATGGGGGAGAAATCCTGGCTGCGGTTAGTAGCCGTCTTGGCCGACGCGCACGGAGGTGACGAAGGTGGTGCCGTCTTCTGTGACGGTGTCGAAGATGAGCCGCTGACCCTGCCGGAGCATGCGGAAGATGGACCCGTCGAGGGAGCCGGGCCGCAGAAACACCTCGGAACGATCGGTGTCGAGGACGACGACGCCGATCCCCGTGACGGGGTCGTATGACTTGACGACCCCCTGGCTCATCAGGCCTTCACCACTTTCCCCGCCCGGATGCACGAGGTGCACACACGGGCGCGGCGGGTGTTGGAACCGTGCTTGATGCGCACCCTCTGGATGTTGGGCAGCCAGCGACGGTTGTTGCGCTTGTGGGAGAAGCTCACGGTCTTGCCGTAGCTCGGCTCCTTGCCGCAGACCTCGCATCTATAAGACATTTGAAAGACTCCTGGAACTCTGTTGAGAGTGGCCGGGCACGCCAGCCGACCGCAGATGTTACCTGTCGCGGCGCGAAAGTCGCAGTCGGAAGGGTTCTCCCTGTCGCAGGTGGCCGGTACCGTGACCGGCGATGACCACCCTGGCCAAGCTCGCCGGCATCTCCGTCCAGGAGGTCAAAGGCATCGGTGAGGCGTACGCCCGCGCTCTGGCCAAGGCGGGGATCGAATCGGTGGCCGATCTCCTCCACCACATTCCCCACCGATACCTCGACGCGGAGGGCACCACTGTGGCCCGCGCGGCTTCGGGCACCGAGGTCACCCTCGTAGGCGAGGTGCGATCGGTGCGCGATCGCCGACCCCGGCGCAACCTGCACATCATCGAGGCCGTGATCGGCGACTCCACCGGCACGATCACCGCGATCTGGTTCAACCAGCAGTATTTGATGGCGAGAATCCAGCCCGGGATGACCCTCGCTGTGTCGGGCGTCGTCGACTCGTTCGGTGGCAAGCGCCAGATCAGGGTTCGCAAGCACCGCGCGCTCGAAGCCGGAGAGCAGTCGGTCGACCAGGGGGAAATCATGCCGATTCATTCCCAGATCGGAAACATCAAGCCCGGCAAGGTCGCCCAGTGGATCCGGTCGGCACTCGTCCGCTCGGTGCCGATTCCCGACCCTGTCCCCGTCGAGTTTCTGGCTGCGCACGGTCTCACCGCCCGCGACGACGCCTACCAGCACATCCACTTCCCCCGCGACATGACTGAGGTCAGCCACTCCCGCCGCCGCCTGGCCTACGACGAGCTCTTTCGCCTCGAGCTGGCCCTCGCGCTACAGAAGAAGCGTCGGATGGAGGAGTCGCGCGGCATCTCCCACGACGTGGCCGGGGAGCTCACGGCCCGATTCGTCTCGGGTCTGCCCTACGAGCTGACGGGCGCTCAGCGCCGCGTAATGGGGGAGATCTCTGCCGATCTGAAGAGCCCCTACCCCATGCACCGCCTGCTCCAGGGCGAGGTTGGCTCGGGGAAAACGGTCGTGGCGGTGGCCACCCTGCTCCGGGGGGTGGAAGGAGGCTGGCAGGGCGCTCTCATGGCCCCTACCGAGGTGCTCGCCGAGCAGCACTACCTGGGTGTTCGCAGCCTTCTCGCCGATGCCGGGATGTCACCGGCCCTCGGGGAGTCCCATCTCGGGATGGACAGTCTCTTCACCGAGCAGAGCGAC
>CAZGWX010000239.1:0-2594 GCA_964529515.1 uncultured Acidimicrobiaceae bacterium | reverse complement strand
ACTCCTCGAGTAGGGCCCGGTGTTGGTCAGCGAAGTCCGCGTCTGCTTCCTTCATGACAATCGACAGGATCTCATCGGCTCCGGCCTCTATTCGACAATCGAGATCCGCTGTCGCCAGCGCTACCTCTTCCCTCAATAGGTCCTCGTATGACACCTCTGCCTCCTCGGACCTCTCCTCTTGGGTCTCGTGGAGACGCTGCGCCATTTCGTCTCGTGGCTCAGAAAGACGGTGGTAGCTGTGACCCCTCTTGTCCATACATTCGGTCCACCGCTGGGTTGCGTCCTCAAGGCGTGGATCCGAAACGATTTCGGCCTCGAGCTCTGCAACCAAATGACTCAGCTCCGTTGCCATTTCGACGTAGTGCTCATCGAATCCCGCTTCCGCCTGAGCTTGGATCGCGCATTGGCTGAAGGCCGCGTCATATGACGCTGCCTCTCCTGGGCCTAGGGCACGCCGGATCGTGAGATTGGGGTCCGAGTCATTGAAGGCGTTTGACTCGGTCAAGCTAGCCGTAAGTCCGTAGCCGTTCGCCTCGACCCAACCTCGGGTTTTCTCCGAGATCAGCGCTGAGCGAGCGTTGATCGCTGAACCGCCCACGGCGAAACGAGGTTGCGCGTGCGGTATGTACTCGAAGTCCGCCTCGTTCATGCATACCCGCTTGTCCTCTTCGATCGCCTCCCATCTCTCTTTGTGTTGGGTCTCGGAGGGCAACTCCAGGACGTCATTGAGGGTCTCGAAGGTGTCATTGGGAGGGGCAGTTGCGCTCTGCGAAGCTGAACACGACGCCACCAACCAGGCAACAATGAGCACGGCCACAACCCGTCGGCCTCCGATGGCGACGGGAACTCCTCGTCCACGCCAGCCCTCATCGAGCGACGAAGCCGCTATTGAGGTGCTTCTCGGTCCCACAATTGTCAGGTTCTGGCTAACTGCGAAGCAATTCTGGATGCCTTGATCGGGCGATCTCCCGACCGTCCTGCACCAGCTCAGATTGTTGGTTCAACAAGCTTTGGTTCTCGTGTGCAGGTATATCTGCTGCCCGGCGTCAATCAGATAGTGATCCTTCTCATGCTCATGTGGGTTGGCACCGAAATGGTTCACGAATACGTGTCGATAGCTGGTGCCCGAGTGGTAGCTCGCCGAGTGAGCGACACCAGGGACCGCCAACGGCAGAATCAAAGCGACCATCAGCACAATCGAGGCAATTGAGCGGGCAATGCGAATCGGGGGACTCACGGTAAACACCCTTTCCTTTCACTTTCGACAGAGAAGGAGACACATGCCCAGCCATTCCGAAGCGAAAGGCACCGCGGCCATGACGGATGCTGGGCCACAGGTCTCGGCTCGGCTCCCATGTCAAGCGTCTCCTAATCTGCGCTTCCCAGACACGCCCCCTGTCGGCAAATGATCCTCGCGGAGTGCCTGACTTGTCAAGACTGTTTCTTTCGCGATCTCATCCCAAGTGGCGGGTCGGTTCCTGGTCATAGGCGGCCTCTTCGGTGCGGGTTGCGCTCTTGGGACGCCTTCGTATATTTTTCCGTCGTGGTACCGTTACGTCCTTGGGGCAGGCCGTTGTGAAATTGGTCCGTTCTGATGGTCTGGTTCACATCTATAGGTCGGCTGCCGTGGAGGTGGTTGCCCTTCGAGATGTCGACTTAGAGGTGGATGAGGGCGAGAAGGTTGCCGTACTTGGTCCTTCCGGTGCTGGGAAGTCGACGCTGCTCTGGTTGTTGGCTGGGCTGATCCGGCCGACTGCTGGGGAGTTGTGGCTGCATGGTCGGGATGTGACCCGGCTTTCGCAGCGGGAGTTGGATCGGATGCGGGGGGAGCGTACGGGCGTGATCTTGCAGGCTCCGTCTCGCAATCTGATTTCCGACGCGTCCGCTGCTCAGAATATTGCATTCGTACAGCGGGCCGGGTCGATAACCCGTCGGGAAGGGCATCGCACGGTCGCTGATCTGCTGGAGTCGGTCGGGTTGCTTGAAGTGGCCGGACGAACTGCAGGTCGACTGTCGGGCGGGGAGCAGCAGAGATTGGCAGTCGCGGTGGCCTTGGCGAATCGTCCCCGTCTCGTTTTAGCGGATGAACCCACAAGCCAATTGGACCATGAGTCGGCTCGACGGGTGGTCGAGCTGCTCTCCGACGCGAGCACCGTTTTGGGGGCGACTGTGGTGGTTGTGACCCACGACCCGAGGGTTAGCTCCGCTTTCGATCGAACGGTGACTATCCGTGGTGGACGCGTGGGTGTGGAGACGAGACGCGGGGAGGAGTTTGTCGTGATAAGCCGAGACGGAACTTTGCAGCTTCCACCCGAGTTTCAAGATCTGTTGCCACCTGGCGGACTTGCTCGAGTGGTTCCGACACAAGACGGGGTCCGGCTATCCAGAGTGACCGAAGAAGAGACCAATGAGTGAGGTTCTAACTGCGGAGCTGGTCACCTGTGTGGCAGAGGGCCGGCCAGTGGTAAGTGGCGCCTCGCTGCGACTTCATGTCGGAGAGAGTGTGGCACTGCTCGGTCCCTCGGGTTCAGGCAAGACGATGCTCCTGACAGCCATGGGTGGGTTGGTTCCGCCTGAGTCGGGGGAGGTTCTCT
>CAZGWX010000238.1:0-6346 GCA_964529515.1 uncultured Acidimicrobiaceae bacterium | reverse complement strand
TGACTCTTCCGACAGTGTGGCTCGCCGCGGTGATGTCCCGCGAGCGGAGCGTGGATAGACGCCCCGAGGTGGAGAGGACCATGTATCTCGTGCCCTTGTCCTTGGCGGGGAGCCGGCGCAGGACTGCATACCGGCCATCCGCAGGGCCGCCAACCACTTGCACTACGTCGCCGGCGGACAGTCCGGCGGCGATGCGATCGTTGGTCCGCTTGGCGGAGAGGGACTCGACGAGGGCTGCGTACTCTCCCACGTCACCCCGCTCACAGGTCGCCGCCCGGGTCTCCCGCTCGATTTGGGCGTCGATGGCCTCCACGGTGATCTCGATCTGGCCCATCTCTCCCACCCGCTGAAACGCCGCGAACGACGCCTCCAGCAGTGCCTCGGCCTCGGCCCGGTCGTAGTTGGCGATCAAGTTCGCCGTCATGTTGTAAGTCGGCCGGAAACTCGACTTGAGCTCGTGGGCTCCCATCGCGGCGACCTCGGTCACCTGCGAAAAGGAGACGAACGGCGAGTGCAGCACGACGCCAAATCCTTCGATGTCAATGCCGCGGCGACCCGCGCGGCCGGTGAGCTGTGTGAAGTCGCCAGGGCGGAGCATCTGATGGCTCTCCCCGTCGAACTTCGTCAGGGTCTCGAGGACCACCGACTTGGCGGGCATGTTGATGCCGAGAGCAAGTGTCTCGGTGGCGAAGACCACCTTCAGCAGCCCCAGTTCGAACAGCTCCTCCACGGTCTCCTTGAAGGCGGGCACGAGGCCGGCATGGTGGGCGGCGATGCCCATCTCGAGCCCGCCGATCCAGCGATCGAACCCGAGCACATTGAGGTCGGTGTCGGAGAGATGGCTGGTGCGCTCGTCGACGACCTCGCGGATTTGCTTCCGCTCCTCGGAGTCGGTGAGGCGGAGACCCGAGTCGGCGAGCCGAGCCGCCGCGGCATCGCACCCGGCCCGGGAGAAGATGAAGTAGATCGCGGGCAGCATCGCCTCTTCGGCCAGCACCTCGACCACGTCGGACCTGCTCGGGGTGGCGAATCGCCGGCGGCGCCCACTTTCCAAGTTGAGCATGCCCTCGATCCTTGGGTTGGGCCGCGACCTGCCATCTCGGGTGACGAACATCGGGAGGAGCTGAACCGACTGCTGGCCGTAGCGGTCCCGCACCATGTACATCGACTCCAGGGGCACGGGGCGGTGACTGGTGGCCACCAGGGTCGTCGGGCCGCGCCTCTCGCTCACCCAGGCGGCGAACTCGTCGTTGTTGGCAATGGTGGCCGACAGGCACACGAACTGGATGTGCTCGGGACAGTGGATGATCACCTCCTCCCATGCCGCCCCCCGGGACCGGTCCTGCAGGTAGTGAGCCTCGTCGAGGACGACCAGGCCCACCCGGTCGAGCGCGGATGGGTCGGCGTAGATCATGTTGCGGAGCACCTCGAGGGTGGCCACCACGACGTTGGCGCTGGGATTGACGACGTTGTCCCCGGTGAGGAGCCCCACGCCGCCAAGGCCGTAGATCTCGACGAAGTCGGCGTACTTCTGGTTGGAGAGGGCCTTGATGGGGGTGGTGTAGAAGGCCCGCTGGCCACTCTCCAGTGCCAGGTGAATCGCCGCTTCTGCCACGAGGGTCTTCCCGGCGCCGGTCGGGGCGGTGACCACTACCGAGAAGCCATCGGCTATGGCCTGGGCGGCCTCGCGTTGGAAGTCGTCGGGTTCGAACTCATAGCCGGCCCAGAAGGCCGCGAGGCTCACTTCTTGAGGAACAGGCGTATCAACCAATAGGTGCCTTCGTACATCAGGTACAGGGGAAGTGCCAGGGCGAGGAGCGTGAAGGCGTCTCCCGTGGGGGTGATCAGTGCCGACGCTGTGACCACGACGACGACAGCCCAGCGGCGGCCCCGGGCCAGAGCGTCGGAGGAGATGACTCCGACAGCCGCGGCCGCGAACAGAAACAACGGATAAGTGAAGGCGATCCCGAAGGCCAGGAGGAACCGGAGGACGAACGAGTAGTAGGAGCCGATGCGAAGGTTGTTGTCGACGTCCGAGAAGATCCCGAGGAGGAACTCGAGCCCGCGCGGCAGGATCCAGTAGGCAAACACGACGCCGGCGACGAAGAGCAGCACGAAGCCTGCGACTGCGGGGATCACCCACTTCTTCTCGCGTGCGGTCAGCGCCGGGATCACGAACGCCCAGGTCTGATAGAGGAGCACGGGGCTGGCAAGGATCAGGCCGCCGAACAAGGCGATGCGCATGAGGACGCCCCACTGTTCGGTCGCCTCGAATGACTGGAGGCTGGCCCCGGGGTCGGCCGCGTGAAAGGGCGCTTCGAGCAGGGTCCGGAGCTCATCGACGAAGAGGAGGCACACCGCCCCGGCGACGATGACGCCGATGGCGACCTTGAGCACCCGCCAGCGCAGCTCGTCGAGGTGGGCCAGGATCGACTGGGGGCGGTCAGTCACTCGGGTCCTCGCCCGGATCCTCGCCTCGTTCGATGGCCTCGAGATCGGACATGGCATCCTCGGGAGTCGGCCCTGACACCGGCTTCGGGCCCTCCCATGTGTACTTCATGGCCTCGCCGAGATCCTTCTTGATTTCGTCCCGCATCTCTTTGACCTCGGATGCGGCGCGGCGCACCTCCTCCACCTCGGCCTCCAGGCCTTTCGAGATCTCCCGCGCGGCGGTCCTCAGCTCCGTGACCCAGCCACCGATCTTGCGCGCGGCCTCAGGCAGGCGCGTCGGCCCGAGAACGATGAGTGCGATGAGGAGGATGACGAGGATCTCGCCCCACTGGAGCATGGTCTTCGATGGTAAAGCAGTACTTGGTACTTGGTACTAGGTACTCAAGAACAGGAGAAGGTGACGACCCCCCATCGGTCGTCACCTTCCGGCCACTCCGGGCGCTCGCCCCCGAGCGCCCTCCGGTACCCCTACCGGCCCGTTCTCAGGTGGCGAGGAGTCGTAACGGATCCGGCTCCGACTCCAGGGCAACTGCGAACGCCTCGATCTCCTCCTCGGTGATGGGCTCCGGGTTTATCACCTCGAAGGCCACACCCGTGGCGAGGAGAACACTTACCACCCGCGAGTTGGCGGGTCGACGCTGCTGATGCGTGCAGGTAGGACAAGTGAATTTGTAGTCGCCTTCCCGGCCGCCGGGTCGCAGCTCGAGGGCTACGTCGTCCGGTGTCAGGTGGATGTCACCGCATTGGCTGCAGGTGGTCTTGATGGTCGTCATTCCTGGTCTCCGCTCACCCATAACTGGAATAGGTCATCGGCAGACGGCGCCGGATTCTGTAGGCGATGGCGTAGGTCGGTCGCCCTAACCGTGGAGCTGGAGCAACTCCCGGCCGATGGCCCGGAGGCGGTCGGCCACCTCGTCGCCTTCCAGCCAGCGAGCCGTGTCCCCGAGACGGACCAAGAGCCGGGCCGCGACTTCAGGGTCGGGCGCCCAGAAACGGACGCGGGCAGTGGTGCCGTCGTCCGAGACGACGTCCACCGGGTAGTACTCGAGCACCCACCGGGCCCGCGGTCCCAGCTCGATCAGAGCGGAGACATCCCCGTCCGACGGGGAGTACCCGACGCCGGGGATCGGGCGCTCGGGGGGAGGGTCAAACGTCTCCCCAGTCTCGGACAGGGCCCGGATCCGGTCAACCCGGAAGGTGCGTTCGGCATCCACCATCCGGCAGTGGCCTGTGACGTACCAACGGCCCATCGTGTGGAACACGGTCCACGGCTCGATGGCGCGGGAGGTCTCCTGCTCCCGACCCACGGAGCGGTACACGATGTTGACCACGCGACCGGCGGCTGCGCCCGCCTGGAGCGCGCGAACGTGCTCCGTGGCGTCGAGGACGTCGACGGTCAAGCCCGGGTCCTCTCCAGGCAGGATGGACGACATCAGCTTGGAAACGGCCGATTCCAGTTCCGGAGTCCCCTGTCCCGCACCGATCAAGGTCAGTCCGGCGGCGAGCAGGCCGAGAGCCTCGGTCGGGGTGAGGCGGGGAGCGCGCTTGAAGTAGTCGGCCGCGTCGATGACGACTTCATCGTCGATGACGTAGGCCTCCATGAGGTCTCCGGGCCCGTAGCCGGGGAGGCCGCACACGAAGACGGTGTTCAGGTCCTTGGAGAGCTGGTCCACGGTGTACCCGAACCTCTCCACCACCTCCTCCACGCTGGCCCCGTCGCGTTCGAGCACGTACGGGATCAGGGCGAGGATGCGGCTGAGGCGGTCGGCCGTGCGATTCGAGCTCATCCGACGGCCTCCAATGCCGCCTCCACGCGGTCCTTGACCTCCTGTCTCAGCTCCTCGGGGCCAAGCACCTGGGCCGAGGCGCCGAAGCTGAGCACCCACCCCACGATGGCGTCCCGGTTCACGTAGGGAACCTTGACCTCCAGGGGCTTTCCTTCCTTGGGAGCCGTGACGCCCAGCGTCCGGGCTGCCCACCAGGCGACATCCGGGGTGAACCGCAGCTTCGCCTCGGTCAGCTCGTCGGTGCCAGCCTCCCACGGGTGGCCGTCCAGGACCTTGCGGATGTCGAAGTCCTTGGGTCGCTTGAACTGGTCGACCTCCTCGGAAACCTGCAGGTTCTCGATGCGGTCGACCCGGTAGATGCGATCGGCTCCGTCGGGCGTCTGCCCGGTGACGTACCAGTGGCCGCGACGGTGAGCGATGCCCCAGGGCTCCAGGCTCCGGGGCTGATCCCGATAGCGGAAGCTGACACGGCGCCGCTGAGTCACGGCTCCGAAGAGGTCTCCGAGCGCTGCCGCCCCTTCTCCCAGATCGGCTCCCATTGGCTCGCTCCCGACGACACGCTCCACGCCGCCGAGCTTGAGGAGAGCGTTGACGCCGAGGTGCGTGCCGCCGAGGCGCACCATCCGGGCCGCGACGGAGAGAGCGACCCGCTCCTCTTGGGTCAGTCCGGGGTCGGCCAGGGCATATTCGTCCGGGTCGACCGAGTAGCCATATTCGATCTCCCACGCATCCAACGCCACGAGCTTGATCGGGACTCCCATGCGGCGGAGCAAGTCCTTGTCCCGTTCGAACATGCGGTGGAACGCGTCATCGGAGTCCTGCCCGTAGCCCTGCACGGTGCGGCGTACGTCATCGGCAGTGACGGGCCGCGGGGACTCCAGGAGGTAGATGAGGAGGTTGAGGACCCGCTCGACGACATTCTGCACGGGGTTGATTCAACCAGCCGTCACAGGCTCTCGATGAGCTTGTCCACTCTCTCGTCATGCGACTTGAACGGGTCCTTGCACATGACGGTGCGCTGGGCCTGGTCGTTGAGCTTGAGGTGGACCCAATCCACCGTGAAGTCCCTGCGCTTTGCCTTGGCTGCCTTGATGAACGCCCCGCGCAGGCGAGCCCGGGTGGTCTGTGGCGGCCGCACAACGGCCTCGGCGATCTTCTCGTCGGTGACGATCCGATCGGTCATGCCGCGTGACTCCATCATGTAGTACAGGCCCCGGTTGCGGTCGACGTCGTGGTAGGCGAGGTCCATCATCGCCACCTTGGGATCGGACATCGTGATCCCCCGCTTGGCGGCATAGCGGTCCAGGAGCTTGTACTTCATAACCCAGTCGACTTCGCGGTCGAGAGTCATCGGGTCCTTTTCCAGACCGGTGAGGAGGTGCTCCCATTTGTCCACGGCCCGCTGCACCTGGGGCGGGAACCCGGGGCTCCTGGCGAATCGCATCGCCCGGTCCAGGTACTCCCACTGGATGTCCAGAGCGCTCAGCTCCCGGCCATTGGCGAGCCGGATCTTCCGCTGACAGGTGATGTCGTGTGCCACCTCGCGGATCGAGCGGATCGGGTTCTCGAGGCCGAGGTCACGGAACACCACGTCTCTCTCGATCATCTGCAGCAGGGCGACCATGGTGCCCACTTTGACGAATGTGGCGTACTCGCTCATGTTTGAGTCGCCGGCGATGACGTGGAGTCGCCGGTACCGCTCCGCGTCGGCGTGAGGCTCGTCGCGAGTGTTGATGATCGGTCGTGACCGGGTGGTCGCCGACGACACCCCCTCCCAGATGTGGTCGGCCCGCTGAGCGAGGGAGTAGTTGGTGCCCCGGGGCGTCTGCGCCAGCTTGCCGGCGCCGAGGAAGATCTGACGGGTGACCAGGAATGGGATGAGCACGTCGACCGTGCGGTGGAAGTCCTTGTGCCGGCTCACCAGGTAGTTCTCGTGGCAGCCGTACGAGTTGCCCGCCGAATCGGTGTTGTTCTTGAACACGAAGATCTCTCCCCGGATCCCCTCTTCGGCCAGGCGCTCCTCGGCGCCGGTGACCAGGCCTTCGAGGATGCGCTCCCCCGCCTTGTCGTGGGCGACCACATCCTCGAGGTCGTCGCACTCGGGGGTG
>CAZGWX010000237.1:0-4096 GCA_964529515.1 uncultured Acidimicrobiaceae bacterium | reverse complement strand
GGAGTCACCGGTGCAGATGACGAAAGTTGTCACGTAGTCGCGCTCGAAGGCAACCTCGATGGCGTCGACAGCCATCTTGATGTCGGCGGCATTCTTGCGGACGATCCCCTTCCGCTGGGGGATCTCGATCAGCTCGACATGGCCCCGGTTCAACTCGTCACGGGCCGACTGGAACATCGACCAATCGGCGTACGCCCTCCGGGAAACGACACGTCCGCGCTCGGCGAGGGCGTTGGCGATGGGCTCGAAGTCGAACGCACCGCCCCCCGAAGCCTCCCTCACTCCGATGGCGAGGTTCTCGAAATCGAGGAAGACCGCAATTCTCTCTTCGTCCATGCGTCCAGGGTAGGCGCGCATGTCATCCCGCCCGCTGTGGCCGGTCGTAACCTCGCAGGATGCTCACCCACCGGGAAATGCGCGTCCACGGCGTTTCCGGAACAGCGCCACGCCAGATGCTGCAAACCGACCCGGTCACCCTCGACCCCGAAACCGAGCACATCCGTCTCTTCAGACGACGTCCCCCCGATCGCACCGACGACTCCGCACGCGTCACCCACGAATTCGAAGCGACCGCGTATCACTGGGGGAGCCTGACCACAGGGCACTGGCTGACCGCACTGTGGATCCTCCTCGGGCCCTTCGCGTTCGCCAACGTCGCCGGGTGGATGAACCGCCGGCCGAGCCGCCTAACGCACACCGCCATCCGGCTGGTGGGCGTCGTCATGACCGCCCTCTTCGTGGCCCAGGCCGGTTACATCTTCATGGTGGTCATCCCCCGCCTCGCGCCCGAGGCGTGGCGGGACTCGGCCCGGGCGGTCTCGGCCGCGGTCTATCCGGCGCTGTTCATCTGGGGCCTCGTCCTCAGGCTGTCGACCCAATCCCATTTCACCAAGCTCCGGCCGGGTGAGCGCGTGCGGCATGTGTTCTCACCTCAGGTGCGCCACATGCTCCCAAGGATGTTCTGGTCTGACTCGTCGCCGGCGGCCGTCGCCGGCCAGTGGGATGACCCCGCGGGGTCCCGGATCACCGATGAGACGACCTGGGAGCAGCACGCGATCGTTCACCGGCTGCGCCGCATCCACCTGGCCGCGGGGTGTGGCGTCGTTACCGCCCTGTACGCCGCTCGGATGCGCACCGTCTGGCTGATGGTGGCGACACTGGCCGTCGCCCTGGTCGTGGGTGCGCTGGTGATCTTGACAACGTACGCCCCACGGCACCGCATGGTGTTGCGAGGCACAGCCCTCGTTCCACTGGCCAGCCTGGTTCTCGTCGGCGCCGGCTGGGCGACCCTGGTCGGCGACCTCACGGAACCGCGGTTTTGGACATCGATCCACGTCACCACCTTCGCCGTGGCTCTGGCACTCGGGGCTACCGGGCTGGCCGCGGCGTCGGCCGGACTCCCGGCCCTTGGAGCAATCGTCACCGGAACCCTTTTCGGCGCTTCGCTGGGCGTGGGCATCGAGATGCTCGCCGAGAAGGCTGTCTCCATCGACGCTATCACCGAGCGCGGAGCCGGTTGGGTGGTGGTGGCCATGTTCTATCTGGTGGCGTTCATCGCCGGGACCGCCGCCCTGCTGGCGCTCCGCGGCGACCCGTTGCCTCGACAAGGGGCCTGGGCGGCGCTGGCGCGAAGAGTCTCACGCCGGTCGACGACACTCCTGATCGCCATCGCCCTGTTCGGGTTGGTGGCCGGCGCGCTGGCTTTCGCCCTGGGCTGCCTCGAATCGTGCGGGCCGGAGATGCTCCGGACACCCGGACGGGACTCGCCGGTCTATCCGGCCACCATTGCGGGCCTCGGGGTGGTGATCGTCCTCTTGGCGCTGGCGGTCGGCCAGGTGCGTCGGTGGGTGGGGATTGCGTGCGTTCTCATTTTGGGCGCCCTGCTGGCCCTGTTCGCCACCGGGCGGTTGCCGGACTTCGCGTTCCCGAGCATGGAGCTCGACTTCAACGACCTGGTCGACGTCTCCAAGGTGATCGTGGTGCTCTTGCCCACGACCTTTGTCCTGCGGAGCATGCTGGGCAGCATCCGCCGCGGCACTTCCAACCGCCAGGTCGGCGTGATCTGGGACGTGGCATCGATCTGGCCGCGGTGGTTCCACCCGCTTGCGCCCCCGGCCTACGGCCCGATGGTCGTTCAGGACCTGGCGCACCGCCTCGTCATCGATCCGCCCGACATCCTCGAGGCCCACTCCCAGGGATCGGTGATCGCGGCTCTGGCGGTCAGCCAAATGGCGGAGAAGCCACGATTCAGTCTCCTCACCTACGGGAGCCCGATCGGCATGCTCTACCGCCCACTGTTTCCCACCGCCGGCGTCGCCGAGCTGGTCGATGAGGTGGACGCCCGCCTGGAAGGGCGCTGGCTCAACCTTTGGCGCGACACGGACCCTGTAGGCGGCGCCCCGATCGGCCTCGACGACCGGGACGTAGAAGTCCGGGACGGGTCGGGCCATTCCGAATATGAGTCGTCGTCGGACTTCGCAGAAGCTCGCCATCGACTGGTGTAAGTGTCAGTTTCCACAGGGTCGTGAGAGCCATCCAGTTCGCGGTCACACCGCTCGACGCGGTGCTGCCCGAGATGAGCTGATCCGCCGATATACCTCGGCGTAGGCGGAGGCCATCACCGAGCGGTCAAAGCGCAGCCGCGCCTCTTGGGCGCAATGCTCCCGGGAGATCTCATCGATGCGGCCCAGCACGGCGGCCGCCGATTCGACGTCGTCGACCAAAAATCCGGTCTCGCCATCTTCGACGATCTCCGGCATCGCTCCCCGCCGCCACGCCACCACTGGAGTGCCGCATGCGAGGCTCTCGACAACGATGAGACCGAACGGCTCGTCCCATTCCAGGGGCATCAGCATGGCGGCTGCACCCTGGATGACCTCGACCAGCTCGGGACGGTTCAGTGGCCCCAAGTAGTCGGCACCGGAACCTTTGATCTTTGCCAGCACCCCATTGGCGTACTCGCGGTGCTTGTCCTCGATGATCCCGGCGAGAAGGATGGGGAAACCCGCCCGTTCGGCCGCTTGCACCGCCAGGTGCGGAGCTTTCTCCGGGGAGAGACGACCGACGAACACGACGTATCCCCCGTCACCGGGCCCCGGAGGCAATTCTTCGGTGGCGATCCCGTTTGGGATGGTCGCCACGTAGTTGAGACCGGGATGGAACGCCCGCTCGCGGTCGCTGAGCGAGACGAAGGGCCGCCCGGCATGGCGATCGAGACGCTTCCGGACCTCCGGGTCCCAGGCCACGCCGTGAAGAGTGCTCACGATCGGCCCGTCCCAGAGATCCGCCTTGTCGAGGGCGTGGACGTGGAGGTGGCTGTGGAGGATGTCGATCCCCAGATCATCACAAGCGTTGAGAGCCATCGTGATGTGAGCGTCCTCGGCCTGGTGATGATCGGCCCCGGGCCGCTCTGTGAGGGGAGCCCTTGTGGTCGGATGGAGCCGGGCGGCGGTCTGCGACCCCTCCGCCGCGAACAGCGTCACATCGTGGCCTGCAGCGACCAGGCTCTCGGTGAGGTCGTAGGTGACCCGCTCCCACGGCCCGTACCCCTCCGGCGGGTACGAGTGGGTGATCGGAGCCAGCATCCCGATGCGAAGGCTCATACCGGTTCGAGTTGCTCCAGCCTCCAAAGGCTGGTCAGGCGGCCAGCATCGACTCGGATATCTGTGATGCGCATTGCCTTCATCCCTGGTTTCTTCGCGCTTGGCCTGAACCTCTCATCGTATGGGCGATGCCCGTTCATCGGGATCGCCAAACCAAGAGACGGCTATTGCCGTTGCTTCGATGGCGACCGGTGGGCCGCCTTACCGAAAAGCCTTCTCCAGCCCCCGTGCCATGCCGTTTACCAGGCGCTCGACCTCGTCGGAGCCCATGGGAGTGGAGATCGCCACGGTTGCCGTGTTCATGACGATGAGACCGTCGTCGAACAAGGAATCGATGAGAACCCCGAGGCGACGTCGGCGCTCGGGTGACATGTAGCCCGACCGGTAGTCGCGGGGAGCCTCCTCCTGGAGGTGGATGCGGAGAAGCGAGCCTCGTCCGGTCACCGAAGCCGGAAGGCCGTTCGCTGCGATCACCCCTCTGATCCCGGCGGCTG
>CAZGWX010000236.1:0-5804 GCA_964529515.1 uncultured Acidimicrobiaceae bacterium | reverse complement strand
GGGCCGGAGGGGGACGGTCTCGTCGGTCGAAGCGGGCCGTGGGCCGATGACGAGATGAGGGCCGTGACGCGACGCGATGACACCGCCTCCCAGCTCGGCGGTGGGGATCTCCGAAGCCGCCACCTGGAGGGCGCGCTCGGTCGCCGCCGCGGTCGCCGGACCGCCGGCCCGCTCGATCACCAACCGCACGACGCGCGACCGGATCGCCTCGGGCCGAACCCACAGGTCACCGACCGCCACGAAAAACGCCTCTTCGTTCTTGCGTACCGCCACCTCACCGGTCGAAGCGTCGAGCAGGTCGGCGTCAGCGCGCACCAGGGCCGACGATCTGACCACCGCGGCCGCCACGTCGGGGTTGAGAGTCCGCAGCCCAGGGAGCACCACCATTCGGATGTGATGTCGGGCAAGGGCGGGGTTTTCGTTCATCGGGTCGTCGACGAATGGCAGGCCGGCGAGGACGGCGATCTCACGCACCGCGTCGCGGCTGACCTCGAGCATCGGCCGCCACACGCCCGCGAGGCCCACCCGGGGGATCCCCGCCAGGCCGCGGGTGCCCGAGCCCCGGACGAGGTTGAAGATCACCGTCTCCAGGTTGTCCTCGGCCGTGTGGGCAGTGAGGATTGTTTCGCCGTCCCGGGGGGCACCGGCAAACGCCTCGTATCGCGCCGATCTCGCCATCCCTTCCGGTGATGCGCCGGACGGGACTTCGACTTCCATCACCTCGAGGTCCAGCCCGAGACTCTCGACCACGGAGGTCGCCGCGGCCCGCATCACGGGCGAACCGACCAACCCGTGATCGATGTGGAGGGCACGCGCTGATCGGCCGGCCTCCCCCAACAGCCACGCCAGCGCCGCCGAATCGGCTCCGCCGGAGAGTGCGACCACCAGGTCGCCGTCGGGAAGGTGAAGAAGGGCGAGGGTCTCGGTCGCCAGCTGGGTCAGGCGACGCGTTGCAGCCATCGGGCCGGGTCTGAGATCTCGTCGAGGGTGGGGAGCGACTCCGAAGAGGCAAAGGCCAGATTGACCGTCTCCCACGACGCGTCGCGTTCCACCTTCGCCACGAACGCCTCCCCCCTCCGGTACTGCTCCATCTTCATCTCCAGACCCGTGAGACGGAAGAAGGCGGCCGTGCGGCGGTCGACACGGCGGCCCTTGAGGATGCGGCTCATCCGTTCCTGGGACTTGAGATGCTCGGCACCGACACGGTCCATGACGTAGTGGCCGTGGCCCTCGAGAAGAGACATCAGGGCCTGCACCCGGTTGACCACCTCGTTCTGCTCGGGGGTGGCGAAGAGCCCGAAGATGCCGCGCTGGTCCACCAGCGGCAGCCCCGCGGTGCGGCGCTCCCCCAACTCGATGAAGATCCTCTGCCATCGCCCGGGCTCGGGCTTGGACGCCTCCACCAGTTCGGTGACGAGCCCCCCGAAGTAATCGCGCAGCCACGGGACACCCTGGAACTGGGCGCGGTGGGTGAGCTCGTGGAGCGCCACCCAAAATCTGAACTCGGCGGGGCGGAAGTGGTAGCGCCGCTCCATCTGGATGATGTTGGGACCGACGTAGGCGACCGTGTCGCCCGGCTCGCCACCGGGGAGCACCAGTTCGTATTGGCCGAGCACCCGCCGGGAGAGGACCGCAAGCAGGAGGCCGGTCTCCCTGTCGATCAGCCTGCCGGCGATCTCGGGATTGCGGCCCGCCTTCTCGAGACGCTCCTCCATGTGCCTTCGCACGGGCTCGATCATCGCCGAGAAGGAAGCGACGTTACGGGAGACCCAGTCAGTGCGCCCCACGATGACCGTGGTCGGATCGCCCGGGAGGGCGAGCCCCGTCGCCTCCGGGACGATTCTCGAGACACGCTCGGTGATGGCGTCCATATCGGCGGTCAAAGCGTCGATGTGATAGGTCTCGGCGAGCGGATAGGTGCCGGCAAGCCTCGCCACCAGGCGGTCCTCTACGGACCGGGCGATGGTCACTCTTCGATGATGCGGTACCGCTTGCGCACCACGTTGGTGAAGTACCGAATCGACGTGATGAGGATGACCAAAGCGGCCAGCACGAGCCCGGTCGGGATGAGGAATCGGTAAGTCCAATCAGCCACCGCGGGGGCGTCGGCAGGCGGTTCGATCGGCACTGCGGGCGTGAGGTTGGCGGCAGGGGCCGTCGAGGTGGTGGTTGTCGACCCCTCCTCCTGGCCCAGGGCCGGGAGGGCCAGGACGAAGAAGGCGATGGCGAGAAAGACGAGGGTGGCGCGGAGACCCATCGACCGGGTGGCTCTCATGACGGGGAGCCTAATCCCTGCTTGCGATGGGACGTAACCTCAGGAGTGCGCCTCGACCGACAGGATGGCGCGGATGCGAATGATCATCGCGTCGGGAACATCCTCGTCGAGCTTCGCCCTGATCACGTCGCGCAGGCGCCGTTCGAAGTCGAACGGCCGATCACAGCCGCCGCACTCGGCGAGATGCGCCTTGATCTCGTCGCACCGGGACTCGTTGAGCTCGGCGTCGAGATAGTTGTACAGGTTGGCCAGTGCTTCGTCGCAGTCTCGACTCATGGTCTTTCCGCCTCATCAGGGAGCAGGCCACGCTGCTCCGCAAAGTCCCACAACCTCTTCTGCATCGCCTTTCTTCCCCGGTGCAGCCGCGACATCACCGTCCCGATGGGGATATCGAGAATTTCGGCTATCTCCTTGTAGGAGAATCCCTCCAGGTCGGCGAGCAGAACGGGAATCCTAAAATTCTCCGGGAGCTCCTCCACCGCGACCTTGACGTCTTCCTCCAGAAGGCCGTCGAGGACAGCCTCTTCGGCGCTTCGGCTGGAGTCGCCGGACTCGCCCCGCGAGAGCCGGCGGTACATGTAGAGATCTTCGACGTCGCCGAGCTCCGACTCCTTCGGGCGTCGCGAGTCGGCCCGGTACTTGTTGATGAAGGTGTTGGTGAGGATGCGGTACAGCCAGGCCTTCAGGTTGGTTCCGGCCTCGAACGAGTCGTAGGCCCGGTAAGCCTTGAGGAACGTCTCCTGAACCAGATCCTCCGCGTCCGACGGGTTGCGTGTCATCCGCAGTGCCGCCGAGTAGAGCTGCCTGGTGTACTGGAGGGCGTCCTCCTCGAAGGTCGCCTGATCGGCCATGTGGCGGCCGACGGTAGCCGTGAAGCAAAGGACTTTGGTCCCTGTCGGTTGGCGGGTGGCATGGGTTTCATGCGTGCCATGACCATGAAGACCACGCCGTCGGGCCCGAACCCAAGCGGCAAGACCTTTGATCGGCTGCTCGTCCTTGTCGGGCTAGTGACCCTGGCCACGGCGGTGATGGCGGCAGTGGCGGCCTTCGGGGCCGGCGGTGAGACCGGAGGGAGCGGATCCGGCCACGATGGCAACGGGACCACGACCACCACGGTTGCAGACGGACCACAGACCGTCACCTACACACTCAACGAGTTCGCCATCACCGGCCCGAACGAAATCGAGGCCGGCGCCACCGTGTTCGAAGTCGTCAACGAGGGCGCCATCGCCCACAACCTGGCGTTCGAGGGAAACCAGACGCCGGACCTCGGCAACGGCGAGAGCCACACGCTCGATGTCGGCGATCTCGCCCCAGGCACCTACACCATCACCTGCGAGGTCCCCGGCCACGTCGGCGCGGGTATGACACTCGACATCGTCGTCAAGGGCGAAGGCGAAGAGCCAGGCGAGGGCGAGCTCAACGGCCACGGCTCGGGAAGCCTGACCTGGCAGGAGATCGAGGAGAACATGCGCCAGTCGGTCGTGGCGTTCCCGGCCGAGACCGCGGGGACGGGCGGTGAGCTGATGGAGCCGAACATGCTCCCCGACGGCACCAAGGAGTTCTACCTTGTCGTCGACGAGATCGACTGGGAAGTCGAGCCCGGAAAGATCGTCAAGGGTTACGCCTACAACGGGCAGATCCCCGGCCCGACCATCAAGACCGACGTGGGCGACCGGGTACGGATCGTCGTCGAGAATCGCCTCGACATGATCACCTCGTGGCATCCGCACGGCCTGCGGCAGCACCCCATCGAGGCCGACGGCGTCGGGTTCATCACCCAGAAGACGCCGATCCGTCCCGGTGAGACCTGGGAAGTCGAGTTCATCACGCCGGAGATCTCCGTGGCGATGTACCACGGGCACGACATGGGCCTCCACCAGGTGCCCAACGGGCTGGCGGGCGCGTTCATCGTCGGCGAACTGCCGATTCCGTCCGTGTTCGATGTGGTCTCCGAGGAAGTCCTCGTTCTAAACGACTCCGGGAACATCGGGTTCAGCTTGAACGGGAAGTCCTTCCCGGCGACCAAGCCGTACGTCCTCAAGCAGGGCCAGACCATGCTGATGCACTACATGAACGAGGGGCTGATGAACCACCCCATGCACCTGCACAACAACCGGCAGCTGGTCATCGCCAAGGACGGGTTCCCCCTCGATTCGCCGTACTACGTCGATACCCTCGATGTTGCCCCGGGCGAGCGATACTCGGTGCTGGTCATCGCCGAGCTCCCCGGCACATGGGTCTGGCACTGCCACATCTTCAGCCACGTCGAGCGGCCTGACGGCACCATGTTCGGGATGTTGACGGCCCTCATCGTCGAGGAGTAGGCCGCACCGGCACTCCGGCGTGCACCGGTACCCCGCAGTTCGCGCGTCTCCACCTGGGGGAGTACCCGAGCGGAGCGAGGAGGGGGTGGGTTCCCAAGTCCAGTACGGCGCGACGCCGGCGTCTACCTGATCGATTCGACTGGCGGTACGATTTGACCTCCGCCGGAGTAGCTCAGGGGTAGAGCAATTCACTCGTAATGAATAGGCCAGGGGTTCGAATCCCCTCTCCGGCTCTCTCTCCTCTCAGGCCGTCCGTATGGAGCTCCTGCCCCCTACCTCCGCCTCCGCTGCGCTCCGGCGCAGGTACCTTCCCCCAGGCCTTTCTGCCTGAGGGACCAATCACTCCGCGCCGAGTTCGGCGAACAGGTTGGTGAGCACGAGCTCGCGTCGCAGGTTCGCCTGGATGTCCGCCACCGCATCGAGCGCCAGCTCGGCAGAACGCACCGCCCGACGAGGCGAGACGTCGGTGAGATGGCTCAGATCGACGTCGGTGTTGCGGACCGGACCACCCACCTGGAGTGAGGCGGCGTCGGCGTACCACGACGCCAGGATCTCGAGGCCGGTCACGATCAGCGACATCTCTGCCCTCTTCTTGAGGCGGGTCGCCTGCTCCTTCCCCAGGTCCTTCGGCACCGCGTCGTCCGCCAGCGGCGAGAGCTCACCGAGAACCACGTTTGCCAGCCGCTGGGCGTCCCCGGGCCGCGCCGTCACCTTCCTCGGAACCGACAGCCACAGCGCGCGGAAGCCTGCCACCTCCGGGCGGGTCATCAGGGCGAGCGCCAGACCGGGTCGACCTCCGGCAATTGACGCCAGCCCCTCAGCGCGATCCTTCTCAATACCGCGCTCAACAAGCGCTTCCGTTATCTCGTCATCGGTGACCCGCCCCATCCGCACCACCCGACACCTCGATGCCACGGTGGGAGGGAACTGGTCCTCGGACTCAGCAACCAGGAGAAACACGATGGTGGACCCGGGCTCCTCGAGGGTCTTGAGCAGGGCGTTGGCAGCCTGTTCGGTCATGGTCCCCGCCTCGGGGAAGAGGAAGACCGTCCGAGAGCCTTCCACGGGAGCCATCGAGGCCCGCCTCACGACCTCCCGCGCCTGGTCGACACCGATTCTCGCAGCGCCTTCCGGCTCGACAAACACGAGGTCGGGGTGGGTGCCGCCGAGGGCGAGCCGTCGTGCGCGCTCGGGATCGGCCC
>CAZGWX010000235.1:0-2881 GCA_964529515.1 uncultured Acidimicrobiaceae bacterium | reverse complement strand
CGGCTACCGCTACGAGACCCACGTGGTCGTCACCTCGCTGGCCGTCGACCAGGAGAACCCGTTCGACGTGGTCGCCCTCAACGGCGCCTCCGCGGCCCTCATGGTCAGCGGCATCCCGTTCCAGGGGCCAATCGGCGGTGTCCGCCTCGCCCTGAAGAAGGGGGAGTGGATCCCGTTACCGACCGAGACCGACCTGAACGAGAGCGTCTTCGAGCTCGTGGTCGCAGGTCGGCGCAACCCGGCCGGCGAGATCGACATCATCATGGTCGAGGCCGGTTCCACCGAGGACGGTCTGCGTCTCATCGCAGATGGTGATCAAGCCTCCGACGAGGACACCGTCGCCGAAGGCCTGGAGCAGTCCAAGCAGTACATCGCGCATCTCATCAACCTCCAGCTCGACCTTGCCGAAAAGGCAGAGAAGAAAGTGTTCGAGTGGGCCCCGGCGATCGACTACTCGGACGAGATGTACAACCGGGTGGAGGGCATGGCCGGTCCGCGGATCGCGTCGGTGCTCACCATCGCCGGCAAGGCCGAGCGCAAGGAGGCTGAGGAGGAGGCTCTGGCCGCCACCATCGCCGACCTGGGGCTCGCCGAGGACGACGCCGTCGGTCTCCTCGAGGCCAAGCGCGCTTTCAAGTCGGTCTTCAAGAAGGCGGCCCGCAAGCGTGTCGTCGACGAGGGCATCCGCCTCGACGGCCGCAGCGCCAGCGACCTGCGCCAGCTCACGGTCGAGGTCGGCCTCATCGAGCGCACCCACGGTTCTGGTCTCTTCCAGAGGGGCGAGACCCAAGTGCTCAACGTGACCACCCTCGGGATGACGAAGATGGAGCAGATGCTCGACACGCTCGACATCGACGATGCCAAGCGGTACATGCATCATTACAACTTCCCGCCATTCTCCACCGGTGAGGCCGGGTTCATGCGCGGCCCGAAGCGCCGTGAGATCGGGCACGGTGCCCTCGCCGAGAAGGCGCTGCTGCCGGTGATCCCGACCACGGTAGTGTTCCCCTACGCCCTGCGACTGGTGTCCGAGGTGCTGTCGTCCAACGGCTCGACCTCGATGGCGTCGGTTTGCGCCTCCAGCCTTTCGCTGATGGACGCCGGCGTGCCGATCACCGATCCGGTGGCGGGCATCGCCATGGGTCTGATCGCCGACGGCGACAAGTTCGTCACCCTCACCGACATCCTCGGTGCGGAGGACGCACTGGGCGACATGGACTTCAAGGTGGCGGGCACCGCCGACGTGATCACCGCGTTGCAGCTCGACACCAAGATCCAGGGCCTGCCGTCCGATGTGCTCAAGGGAGCCCTCGACCAGGCCAAGGACGCCCGGCTCAAGATCCTCGAGGCCATGAACGCAGTCATCTCCAGCCCGCGTGAGGAGATGAACCAGTGGGCGCCTCGCATCGAGGCCATCGAGATCCCGAAGGACAAGATCGGCGAGGTCATCGGTCCCAAGGGAGCGGTCATCCGCGAACTCGAGGAGACCACCGGCGCCGCCATCGAGATCGAGGAGACCGACGGCAAGGGCATTGTCCGCATCGCCTCCAGCGACGGGGCCGCCTTGGCCGCCGCCAAGGAGCGCGTGATGCAGATCGCCTTCCCGCCGGAGGTCGAGCTCGGCACGGAGTACGAGGGCAAGGTGGTCTCGATCACCAAGTTCGGTGCCTTCGTCAACATCCTGCCCGGCCGTGACGGCCTGCTTCACATCTCCCGTCTCGACGGTTCGAAGCGGGTGGAGCGTGTCGAGGACTACCTCTCCGAGGGCGACATGCGCAACGTGCGTGTTCGAGAGATCGACCGCGGCAAGGTGAGCCTCGAGCTCATCGATGCGCTCCCCGGCGCAACCCTGCCCGATCCGGAGTCGGCTCCGCCCCGTCGCGACCGTGACGACCGCGGCGACCGCGGTGATCGTGGTGGCCGTGACCGTGGCGATCGTGGCGGCCGTGACCGTGGTGGTCGCGGTGGTGACCGCGGTGGCGACCGTGGTAGTCGCGACCGTGATCGCGGTGGCGATCGGAACCGTTCGGAGGCCAGTGGCAACACCGGCAACGCCGGCAACGCCGGGAATGCAGGCAACGGCGGCGGCCAGCGCCGTCGGCCCGCCCGCAGCTTCGACGAGTCGTTCGACAACCTCAACGAGTAGCGCTGGGTCCCCCTGGAACGTAGTGACAGGGGGACCAACCTTCGCTTCGCTCCGGGGGACCAAGGGTCTTGTTAACGACCACTTGTTCGACGCACAGTCGGGTCATGACCCGCCAGCAACTTCCCAGGAGGACGTCCCGCGCTCGTGGGCTCCGTCGTGAGTTGACTGATGCGGAAAAGGTTCTATGGACCAGGCTGCGTCAGGATCAGCTGGGTTGTCGCTTTCGTCGGCAACATCCCGCCGGCTCGTTCGTGGTCGACTTCGTGTGTCTGCGGCACAAGTACGTCGTCGAATTGGATGGAAGCCAGCATGTGGACAGCCCCTACGACACTGCACGCACTCGTTGGCTGGAGGGCCGCGGCTACACCGTGGTGCGCTTCTGGAACAACGAGGTGTTGGGGAATCTGGATGCGGTCGTCGAGACCATCTCCGGCCACTCGAGTGAGCTTGGTCCCCCTGGAGCGAATGCGAACAGGGGGAAGGGACCCGGCGGCGGAGCCGTCGGGTAGGGGGCAGGAGATCCATACGGATAGCTCTCGCGCGAGAGTTTGTCCGTATGGAACTTCTGCCCCCTACCTCCCGCCTCGCTGACGCTCGGCGGCAGGGACCTTCCCCCCTCGCTGCGCTCCGGGGGACCAACCTACGCTTCGCTCCGGTGGACCAACTTGCCTGAGCTGCCTGATATCACCGTCTACATCGAGGCTCTCGAGAAGAGAGTGCTCGGCACACCCGTGA
>CAZGWX010000234.1:0-10236 GCA_964529515.1 uncultured Acidimicrobiaceae bacterium | reverse complement strand
GGCGGAGGGCTTCGAGGTCGGCGACGACTTCATCCACCCCCAGGCCACTCGAATCCGGGCCGTCCGCAGGGCCGATGGAGAAAGCGCCCGCCTGAAGCGTGGACAGGACGTAGAGGATGTCGGCAATGGTGCCGCGGTCCTGGCCGGAGTAGCTGCCGCGCGACCCGGTGAGCTCGGCACCGGTGACCGCTCCGTTGCGGAAGTGGATGCGCCCGCGGCGCTCGCCTTCGATGTCCAGGGAGCCCGTCTTCTTCGTGACCTGCATGATCTGCAGGAGGTCGTGGATGCTCCAGTCCGACAGCTGACCTGAAAGATGCATTTGTTGTTCCACCTGCGCTACTCCCCCGGCTCCCGGGAACCGTGTTGTGCTATCGGCGAAAATCGGCTCGAAGTTGAGAGGTTGGTTGGCGCCTACTTGGCCTTCATTTCGCGCTTTTGGGAGCGGAGGACCAGGACGTCGTCGAAGGTGGCCACGTCAGCGATGCTGGGCCAGTCGGCCGCCTTTGCCTCCC
The DNA here is from genome assembly GCA_964529515.1 of uncultured Acidimicrobiaceae bacterium. Taxonomy (GTDB): domain Bacteria; phylum Actinomycetota; class Acidimicrobiia; order Spongiisociales; family ZC4RG35; genus ZC4RG35. The sequence goes on along the minus strand of CAZGWX010000234.1, from coordinate 9,724 downwards.
AGCCCTCCGGGGCGACGCCGAGGCGTTTGCCGAGCACTCCCACGAAGATGCGCGACTTCGCCTTCCCCCAGCCGGGAAGCGCCTCGAGGCGCCGAAGGAGCTCGGCCCCGTCGGCGGCAGTCTCCCAGATGCTCTCGGCCCTGCCTTCGTACTCGTCCACGATCACCTGACACATGTCCTGGGTCCGCTTGGCCATAGATCCCGGAAAGCGGTGGATTGCAGGTGGCCCCTTGAAGATCGACTCCATCTCGTCGGCGTCCCAGCCGGCGATGCGGGCGGCGTCGAGGTCCTCCCCCAACCTCTCGGAGAGCAGATACGGCCCGTAGAACGCCCGCTCCATCGGGAACTGTTGGTCGAGCAGCATCCCGATCATCAGGGCCAGCCCGTCCCGCGCCAGCAGGCGGTTGGCGTTCTCGGACTCGGTGAAGTGCAATTGGTCCGGCCGCTGCATGCGGCCAACCGTAACTGGACTTGTTCCCCACTCGTGGGGGTAGGGGGTCGTTCCGCACACCGAAACCTCTACTCTCGCCCCGTGAGCTCAGTCTTTGTCGTCGACGGCTGCCGCACGCCGATGGGCCGTCTCGGGGGCCAGCTGGCCCTGGTCCGGCCCGACGACCTCGCGGCCCGGGTCGTGTCCTCGCTGCTGGAGCGGAACTCCGGTCTCGACCCCGCGGCCATCGAGGATGTCCAGTGGGGCGCAGCCAACCAGGCCGGCGAAGACAACCGAAACGTCGGCCGCATGGCAGCCCTGCTCGCCGGCCTCCCCGTCGAAGTGGCCGGCGTCACCGTGAATCGGCTTTGCGGGTCGGGCATGCAGGCCGTGGTCTCGGCAACCCACTCCCTGGCGTCCGGATGGGGCGAGGTGATGATCGCCGGAGGCTCGGAGTCCATGTCCCGGGCGCCGTACGTGTTGCCCAAGCCCGAGCGCGCCTTCCCAACCGGTGCTCCCGAGATGGTGGATACCGTCCTCGGCTGGCGGCTGGTCAACCCCGAGATGCAACGCCTCTATCCCCCCATCACCCTGGGGATGACCGCCGAAGTCGTCGCCGAGCGCCACTCGGTTTCACGAGAGGACCAAGACGCCTTCGCCCTCTCCAGCCATGAGAAGGCCGTGGCCGCCCAGAAGAACGGACGGTTCGACGACGAGATCACACCCATCGACGCACCCGTCGACCCGCGACGCCGCGAAACACGCGCGATCACGGCCGACGAGGGTCCCCGGCCCGACACGTCGCTGGAGCAACTGGCCGCGCTCCGCCCTGTTTTCAAAGAGGGTGGCACCGTCACGGCCGGCAACTCCTCCCCCATGAACGACGGCGCCGCCGGTGTGATCCTCGCCACCGAGGAAGGCCTGCGCGCCCACGGACTGCAACCCATGGCCCGCGTGGTGGCATCCGGAGCGGCCGGCGTCCACCCCGACGTCATGGGAATCGGCACGATCCCTGCGTCCGAGAAGGCGCTGCGGCGTGTCGGGATCGGCGTCGACGACCTCGACGTGATCGAGGTCAACGAGGCCTTCGCCGCCCAGTCCGTGGCCACGGTCCGTCTGCTGGGTCTCGACCCTGAGAAGGTCAACGTCAACGGCGGCGCCATCGCTCTGGGACACCCCCTCGGCGCTTCGGGAGCCCGGCTGGTCGTGACCCTCGCCCACGAGCTGCGGCGCACTGGCGGACGCTACGGCCTCGCCACGATGTGCATTGGTGTCGGCCAGGGGATCGCGGTGGTGCTGGAGAGTGTCTGAGGGACCGCTTCGGGGGGTCGTGGTCCTCGAGCTCGGCAACCTGGTGGCTGCCCCTTACGCCACCATGCTCCTCGCCGACCTCGGCGCCCGCGTGATCAAGATCGAGCCGGTCGCCGGCGATCTCTCGCGACGGTTCGGGCCGTTTCAGAACGGCGAGTCGCTCTTCTTCATGGCCGCCAACCGGGGGAAGGAGTCGGTAGCCATCGACACCCGGGACTGGCGAGCCAAGCGGGTGCTCGACGCCCTGGTGCGCAAGGCGGATGCCGTGGTCAACAACCTCAGGCGTGGCGCCATGGACCGCATGGGGCTCGGCGCGGAGCGCTGCCGGGAACTCAACCCGACGCTGATCTACGCGACCGTGAACGCGTTCGGGGTGACGGGGCCCTACGCCGACCGGGCCGGGGTCGACGTCGTGTTTCAGGGCGAGTCGGGGATGATCTCCATCACGGGGACCGAAGGTGACCCCCCACAGAAGACCGCCACCACCATCGGCGACTACGTGGCCGGGACCAACGTCGCACTCACCGTGGCCGCTGCCCTCGCCGAGGCCCCGCGCCGCTGGCGTCAGATCGACGTCTCCCTGCGGGATGGCCTGATGGCGGTGCAGGCCGGCTGGAATGCGCTCACCTTCGCCGCGGGTCAGCCCGGCCGAACCGGGACGGCCAGCCCGTTCCTGACCCCGAACCAGGTATTCGAAGCCTCAGACGGACACTTCACGCTGGCAATCGTCTCCGATGGGGCGTTCTCCATCCTCTGCGATGTTCTCGAGCGCCCCGACCTGGCCGAGGAGTACCCCACCAACGACGACCGGATGGTCCACCGCGACACCTTGGTCGCCTCCCTGTCCGAAGTCTTCCGTGCCCGGCGAGTCAGCCATTGGCTCGAAAAGCTCTGGGCGGCCGGTCTGCCGGCCGGCAAGGTTCTGGACATCGAGAGCGCGTTCGCCGACCCCCAGGCCGACCACAACCAGATGTCGGTCCGGTTCGACCACCCCGTCGCCGGCGAGGTGCGGGCGACCGGCTCGCCGATCCATCTCGACAACGGGCCCGCTCGGAGCTTTGGGGTACCGCCGGTCCTCGGCCAGCACACCCGTCAGGTGCTCGGTGAGGCCGGCATCGACCCGGCGAGCATCGAGAAGATGGCTGAAGAGGGGAAGGCGGTGGTGACGTGAGGATGTTCTGGGCAGCCGAGGTCACGGACGAATGGGAGGCCGTGGCCGCCGAAATGGAGCGGGCGTTTCAATTCGCCCGACAGGCGGCGATCGACGAGACCTCCGTCGTGTTCGTGGTCAACTCCGACGACCTCTTGGGACGCCGCGGCCCGGGTAACGCCATGCTCGCCACCGGCCTCCTGTCAGCGACGCGCACCATGGCCCTCGAGGGCTGGCGTAAGGGTTGGACCGCCAACGTCGTGGCATGGGATTCCGAGTCCGGCGACCGGGCAGCTTTGGAATCGCTCGCAGCCGAACTTGCCGAAACGGGCACTGTCACCGGCGAAGTCGTCCGCGTCGGGCCGGGTCACATCGGGAAGGCACTCCCATGAACGGCTCCGTTGTGGTTACCGGGGCTGCCGGCGGCATCGGACGGGCCGTCACCGCCGCCCTTGCTGCCAACGGCCTCACGGTAGTAGCGGTCGACATGTCCCCGGCACTTGCCGAGCTCGAGGGCGTCGTCGCCGTCCAGGTCGACCTCACAACCGACGACGGCGTCGCCCGTGTCCGCGGAGCCGTCGAGAACGCCGGGGTGCCCATGATGGGTCTGGTCAACAATGCCGGAATCACCAGAGACGCCCGCCTGATCAACATGGGAGACGACGAGTTTCGCAAGGTCATCGACGTCAACCTCGGGTCCGCCTACCGACTCGCCAGCGAAATGTCCCCGCTGATGTCCGATGGGGGATCGATCGTCAACATCGCTTCCCGGGCCTACCTGGGAAACTTCGGGCAGTTCAACTACACGATGTCCAAAGGCGGTCTGGTCGGCATGACCCGCGCCCTCGCGCTCTCGTTGGCACCGGACGTCCGGGTCAACGCGGTGGCGCCGGGGCTCATCGCGACAGAGATGGCGCTCGCAATCCCCGACGACGTCCTGGAGAAGATGGTGGCCGCCATCCCGCTCGACCGGATGGGCTCGCCCGAGGACATCGCCAACGTCGTTTGGTTTCTTCTGAGCCCACTCTCGGGCTACGTCACAGGCGAGGTACTTGTGGTGGGCGGGGGTCGGAGCCTCTCCCGCTGAAGAAGTTCAGCCGAGGACGAGGCGGCGCGCCCGATCGACGGCATCTACGCAAATGTCGATATCCGCTTCGGTGGTGGACCAGTTCGATACGGAGACCCTCAGCAGGCGCTCGCCCCGCCAGGTCGTCCCACCCAGCCAGCACGTGCCGTCGTCCTGGATCGCCTTTTCGATTTGCATGGTTTCGGAGCCGTCACCGACACGTACCAGCACCTGATTGAGGACGACCTCGTTCACCACCGCGCAACCGGGCAGACGACCGACTCGCTCCGCGAACCGTCGAGCGAGACTGCAGCAGCGGTCGACAAGATCCTCCACCCCCGACCGCCCGAGGGATCGAAGCGCGGCCCAGGTGGCAAATCCACGGGCGCGACGCGATGACTCCGGGACGAAGTCCCCGCCTCCGAATTCGCGCCCACCCACTTGGCCGGTCAGGTAATCGGCGGTGTATGCCATTGCCGTGGCGTGAACGTCAGGGTCGCGGCAGAATGCGTAACCGCTGTCATAGGGGACGTTGAGCCACTTGTGACCGTCGCAACCCCAGGAGTCGGCGAGTTCCAAACCGTCGACAAGATGGCGTGTCGAAGCTGACGCGCCGGCCCAGAGCCCGAAGGCCCCGTCGACATGCAGCCAGGCGCCGCTCATCCCGGTCAACTCGGCAATCCCGCGAAGGTCGTCGAACGCGCCTGTGTTGACGTTGCCCGCCTGGGCACAAACGATCGTCGGACCCCCTTCCTCGAGCACATCCTCGAGCAAAGAAGAGTCCATCGCGCCATCGGCACGGGTCGGCAAGACCGTCATTGATCTCTCACCGAGGCCAAGGAGCCGCAGCGCTCGGTCGACCGTGGCGTGCCTCTCCTCGCCAACGACAACCCGGACCAGTGGTGCTCCGAACAGCCCATCGACACCGACGTCCCATCCGGCGTCGCGGAGCACCTTCCATCTCCCGGCAGCGATGCCCACCGTGTTTGCCCCCTGCGCTCCGGTGACGAACCCAACCGAAGCACCGGCTGGGATCCCGAGCAGTTCCTTCAGCCAGGTCCCAGCGACGTCCTCGAACGCGATCGCGGCAGGGGAAGTCGCCTCGTTGAAGGCCACCTGATCCCACCCGGAGGTGAGCAAGTCCGCGCCGAGGGCGGCATCCATCGAGCCTCCGACCACAAAACCGAAGTAGCGGGGACCGGCGGACGCCATCAGTCCTGGACGGGCGGCGGCCACGAGCTGGCGGATGACCTCTTCCGTGGGCTCACCGTCGTCTGGGAGCGACTGATCGAGAAGGGCCCTGATCTCCGACCTCGTTGACAGCGGCGACACCGCCGATCCCCGAAGATCGTTCCGGTACCCGGCTATGTGGCGAGCGACATCGGCAAGGAGGTTCTCCAGAGGATCCATGGCGACAAGTTATCGGGTGGGACCGCGACCGGGACGTGCATCTCTGCCCGCCACGTCGAGCCGGTGCCGGCTGGCCTGGCGCCGCCTTCCGGTCCAAAACAGCAGTCCGCCCATGACGACCACGAACACGAGCGCAACCAAGCCCCCACTGCCGTCAGTCCCCTCCAACTGCCCGGGGAGCGAGAACTCGATCCCCGCGGCTTCCGAGATCACGGCGAGGTCGACGGCGGTCGTGTCGGGGTCGTCCACGATACTGATCGGATCACAGGCCGAGGTGTAGTTCGGTTCGCCTCCAGGGCCGGTCGCCACGACGGGGATGAAGTAAGCGGTTCCGACCCGGAATGAGTCGATGCTGCCCCCTGCGACCCCCGGCATGCCGAAGGTCAGCGTGGTCGTGGGTGGCGCGGAGCCTTGGCCGTACACACCAACCAACTCCACCCCCACCGTCTGCCGCTCCTTTGCGGTGGTATCCGACTGCACCACAGCGACGAACGCCATGTCGTACCCCTGGCTCCCGGATCGCAGCCCTGCTTCCAGCACTTGGGCCGGGGACATCGTCTGGTCTGTGGGACACATCAACGCTTCGGCTGGCGTCGCCAACAGGAAGATGAAGGACACCAGGGCGGCGAGTCGTCTCACCGGCTCAGCCTATTGGCTCCCCTCGAAGGTGAATCGGGGTACGAGGTGCGAGGTACGGAGTACGAGGTACCAGGCACCGCGGGCGAAGCCCGCTCAGTAATACAACCTGACGAGGCTCTCGGCCACCATTGCCGGCTTCTCGGTCCCCTCGACCTCGATAGTCACGGTCCGGGTCAGCTGCAGTGACCCCGCCACCTCGTCCACCGAATCCAGGGTGTATCGGGCCCGGATCCTCGACCCCACCGGCACCGGTGCGGGGAAGCGCACCTTGTTCAGCCCGTAGTTGATTCCCATCACCGGATAGCCGACGTCGATGGGGATCTTCGCCACCATCGGCACGATGAGGGAGAGGGTGAGAAAACCGTGGGCGATTGTCCCCCCGAACGGAGTTTGCGCGGCCAGGTCGGGGTCGACGTGGATGAACTGATGGTCGTCGGTGGCCGAGGCGAAGGCGTCGACGCGATCCTGCGTGATTTCCATCCACTCGCCGACGCCGATCTCGGTGCCGACCAGTCCCTGCAGCCTCTTCAGAGCTTCTTCCATGACCCGATTGTGACAGGGAGTTGGGAAGTGGTGCGCAAAGCTCTATGTTGGAGGCATGGCTGATGCCACCAAGCTCATGGTCTGGATCGATCAGGACCTGTGCACCGGCGACGGGATCTGTGAGGAGATCACACCCGATGTCTTCACAGGCCGCGATGACGGGCTCTGGATCGTCAAGGAAGAGTCGAAGCACTTCGGTCGCACCGTGCTCTTCGACGGCACCCAGGCACCCGACGGGGCGCGGGGCCTCGCCCGGGTTCCGGACGCGCTGATCGACGATGTGATCGAGTCCGCCGAGGAGTGCCCCGGCGAGTGCATCATGATCGAGCCCTACCAGGAGTCGGCGCTCTTCAACGGCTAGCGGAGCGGTTACTAGCCTCTCCGACATGCTGGTTCTTCCCACACGCCTCGACCCGCGCTCACAGGAGTTCCAGGCCAACCGGGATGCGATGCTCGCTCGGATCGCCGATCTCGAGACGCTGCAAGAACAGGCACGCCGAGGTGGTGGCCCCAAGTACGTGGAGCGTCATCTCGCCCGCGGCAAGCTTCTCGCCCGCCAGCGGATCGAGCTGCTCCTCGACCCCGACACCCACTTTCTGGAACTGTCCACCCTCGCCGCCTGGGGGACGGACAAGCCTCTGGGCGCCAACATCGTCACCGGAATCGGGGTGGTCAGCGGCGTCGAGTGCGCCATCCTCGCCAACGATCCCACAAGCCAGGCCGGCGTCTTCAACCGCTACACGCTGGCCAAGTCGCTCCGGATCATGGACATCGCCATGGAGAACCGGCTCCCGCTGATCAACCTCGTCGAATCGGGCGGCGCCGACCTCCCCGACCAGGCCGAGGTCTTTGTGGTAGGGGGCAAGTGGTTCCGCAACCTGACGCGTCTGTCCAAGGCAGGAATCCCCACCGTCTCGCTCGTCTTCGGCTCTTCTACCGCCGGTGGGGCCTACTTCCCCGCCATGTGTGACTACGCGGTGATGGTCAAGGAACGGGCCAGGGTCTTCCTGGGTGGGCCGCCGTTGGTGAAGATGGCCACGGGGGAGGAGTCCACCGAAGAGGAGCTCGGCGGCGCCGAGATGCACTCCAAAATCTCGGGCCTGTCGGACTACTTCGCCGAGACCGAAGAGGACGCCATCCGCATCGGCCGCAACATCGTCGCTCACTTCAACTGGCGCAAGCACGGATACGGGCCGACGAAGCAGCCCGAAGACCCGGTCCACGACCCGGAGGAGATCCTCGGGGTAATTCCGGCCGACCTCCGCGTCCCCTTTGACATGCGGGAGATCGTCGGTCGGGTGGTCGATGGCTCCCGGTTCGAGGAATACAAGGCGACCTACGGCACCTCGATCCTCACGGGCTGGGCGGTGATTCACGGCTATCCGGTGGGGTTCGTCGCCAACCAGCAGGGTGTGATCTTCGGGCCGGAAGCGGAGAAGGCCACCGAGTTCATCCAGCTGTGCAATCGCTACGACACCCCGATCATCTTCATGCACAACACCACTGGCTACATGGTCGGCAAGGAGTACGAACAGGGCGGGATCATCAAGGACGGGGCGAAGATGGTCAACGCGGTGGCCAACTCGGAAGTGCCCCACATCACGATCATGGCGGGGGTCTCCTACGGGGCCGGCAACTACGGAATGTCGGGACGCGCCTACGACCCTCGCTTCGTCTTCGGTTACCCCGGCCACAAGGTGGCGGTCATGGGCCCGAAACAGCTTGCCGGGGTGATGTCGATCGTGGCCCGCCAATCGGCGGAGGCACGGGGGGAGGTGTTCGACGAGGAGGCCGACGCCGAACGCAACGCCGAGCTCGTTGCGATGATGGAAGAGACCGAACAGGCCTACTACTCGACCGGGCGTGTTCGCGACGACGGCCTAATCGATCCCCGGGACACGAGGACCGTGCTGGCAATCGCCCTCTCCGCAGTCCACTCCGCACCGGTCAAGGGAACCGACCGTTTCGGCGTCTTCAGGATGTAGCGCTCGACGGAATCCGACCGCGCCCCCTCGGCCCTCTACCCCGCCGGGCGGGGGGAGCATTCATTCGAAAACGATGACCACGTCGCGGTAGCCGAGGCCGAGAAGGAAGTTGGTGAGCACCGTTCGGGCACTCTCCTCAGCACGCTCGAGGATGCCTCCGTCCAGAGCGGCCTGGCGCAACACCTGGTCGGCGATCTGTCGGGTTTCGGTCTCGAGCCTCGGGTCGCCCTTGGTGAGCAGGCCGAGATCTCGCTCCAGCACCTGAGTGGCCTCGTTGTCCGGGGCGACATAGGTGATGGCCGCTTGTGGGACCGTCACCTCGACGACTCCGTCGTCGCCCACGTTGAAGTCACGGACGGTCATCAGCGACAGGTCGACCCCGGCACCGATCTTCGCCACGGCGAACATGCGGATCGAGTCGCCCCGGGCCCAGGAGAGCCACCCGGCATCAGTGCCCTTCTCCACGATCGTGTACTGGGCGGTCTCCACTGTTGTCAGCTGAGCCATGTCGCGGATGGAGGTGATGACGACGGGACCGATGTCCTCGTAGGGCTGAGGTGCCAGGGCGCGGTCGAGGTCACCTCGAATCATCGAGATCGCCCCGTTGAACCCCCAGATCACCACGGCGATCAGTCCGACCAGGACTATGAGTGCGGTGAGGAGCCAGCGCGACGGTCGAGACTTTGTCTCTGCGTCCACGGCGGAAAGGCTATCGGTCCCCGGTGACTATGGGGGTCGTTAGCCTGCGCATCCCGATGGTGACCAAGGTTCTCGTGGCCAACCGCGGCGAGATCGCCCGCCGCATCTTTCGGACTTGTGAGGAGATGGGGATCGCAACGGTCGCCGTCTACTCCACCGCGGACCGCGACCAACCGCACGTCGATGACGCCGACGAGGCGCTCGAGCTCGCAGGCGCGACCCCCGCCGAGACCTATCTCGACGCTGCCGCCGTGCTCGCGGCCGCCGTGGACTCCGGAGCCGACGCTGTCCACCCTGGCTATGGGTTTCTCTCGGAGAACGCTGCATTCGCCGAGGCGGTCGTCGCCGCCGGGCTCACCTGGATCGGGCCGCACTCCGACGCCGTGCGCCTGATGGGATCAAAGGTCGAGGCGCGCCGTCTCATGGAGGATGCCGGGGTGCCGGTGCTCCCAGCCGCCCACGATCTCGATGGTGCGCGCGCCCTCCGCTTC
>CAZGWX010000233.1:0-21853 GCA_964529515.1 uncultured Acidimicrobiaceae bacterium | reverse complement strand
AGGACGGAGAGGGCAATGATGAAGGCTCCCACCGTCACCGCCATGTTCCACGGCTCCAGACCCATCTCGGGCGCGTACTTCCAGGTTCGACGCACCATCCCCTGCAAGCCGAGCCAGTGCATCGGCGCGAAGGTGAGGTTGAAGCCGATGAACATCAGCCAGAAGTGCAGCTTGCCCAACCCCTCATTGAGGAGGCGGCCCGAATACTTGGGGAACCAGTAGTAGAGACCGCCGAACAGGCCGAATACGGCCCCGCCGAAGATCACATAGTGGAAGTGGGCCACGATGTAATAGGTGTCCGTCTGCTGCCAGTCGGACGGCACGACCGAGTGCGTGACTCCCGAGAGGCCGCCGATCGTGAACATGGCGATGAAGCCCATGGCGTGCAACATGGCGCTGTTGAGGCGCAATCGCCCGCCCCACATCGTCCCCAGCCAGTTGAAGATCTTGATGCCCGTGGGGATGGCGATCGTCATCGTGGCGAGGCCGAAGGCGGCCTGGGCGACCGGGGTGATGCCCGACGAGAACATGTGGTGAGCCCACACGCCGAACCCGAGGAACGCGATGGCTGCCCCAACGAAGACGACCACCGAATATCCGAACAGCGGTTTGCGCGAGAACACCGGGAACACTTCGGACACGATTCCCATGGCGGGCAGGATGAGGATGTAGACCTCGGGATGGCCGAACAGCCAGAACAGGTGCTGCCACAGGATCGGGTCACCGCCCGAGTCCGCGGCGAAGAAGAGGGAGCCGAATTGCCGGTCGGTCGTGACCATGAACAGGGCGACGGCGATGATCGGCAGCGAGAACAGGAGCAGGAAGGCCACCACCGTGGTCATCCACGCGAACACTGGCATCCGCAGCAGGCGCATCCCCCGTGCCCGCATGTTGAAGGTGGTGACGATGAAGTTGATCGCCGACACCAACGACGACAAGCCGATGATCTGGAGCCCACCCGCCCAGTAGTCCATGGCGGTGCCCGGTGAGTAGAGGGGCCCCGCGTTCGGCTGGTAGCCGAACCACCCCCCATCCGGGGACCTTGCCAGCCAGTTGAAGCTGCCTGGCCCCCCACCGGACGCCAGGTTGCCCGTGATCCCGTCGGGCCCGATGGGCGGAAGTGATGTCCCGAAGAAGAAAGTCGAGTAGAGGAACAGCGCGCCGAAGAAGAAGATCCACCACGACAGGGCGTTGAGACGCGGGAACGCCACGTCCCGCGCTCCCACCAGCAGGGGCAGCAGGTAGTTCATGAAGGCCGACGATGCCGGCATCACAAAGAGAAAGATCATGGTGGTGCCGTGCATGGTGAAGATGGCGTTGTACGCGCCGGCAGTGAGGAACTCGGAGTTGGCCTGCGCGAGCTGAATGCGCAACAGAAGGGCTTCGAGACCGCCGAGCACGAAGAAGGTGAAGGCGGCGTAGCCGTACATGATGCCGATCTTCTTGTGGTCGACGGTGGTGATCCAGGACCAGATCCCGGTGTTCGACTTCGGCCGTCGAAATATGGAGGTGGCCGGGCGTTCGGCTGTGGCGGTCATCGGCTCCCCTCCAGGAATGCGACCAGGTCATCGATCTCCTGCGCGGTCAGGGCGAGGTTGGGCATGAAGCTGCCCGGCTTCACCGACGGCGGATCGGCGAGCCAGCGCTTGAGGGCATCGACGCGCTCCTCGCCGAACTCCGGCAATGCCGCGCCGGCGAAGACGGAACGAGAGCCGAAGTGCGTCAGGTCCGGGCCGTTGAACGCTTCCCGGGCGATCTCGGACCCGCCTTCCCCGTCCACGGTGTACGAGTGGCATTGCGTGCAACCTCGGTTCACGAACACTTGATAGCCGTCCCAGGCCTGGGTTCCCTCCTCCGGCAGGACGGCGGGCCGCTGCTGAGATGCCACCCACGCGTCGAAGTCGGCGTCCGACAGAGCCACGACGCGGGCGCGCATCAGCGAATGGGACAGGCCGCAGAACTCGGCGCAGTGTGCCCACCATTCGCCCGGCTCGTACGACTCCATGCGGAGCTCGGTGAACTGGCCCGGCACGACGTATCGCTTGCCGTGCAGTGCGGGGGGCCAGAAGTTGTGGACCACGTCTTCGGAGGTCATCTCCAGACAGGTCTCCTCCCCGGCCGGGATGACCAGGATGTTGGCGGTGTCGATGTCGTAGTCGGGGTAGTGAAACTCGAACCACCACTGGTGGCCGGTGAGCTCGACGCGCATCGATTCCGGCTCACAGCCGGTCAACTCGAACACTCCCCGGACCGAGGGAACCGCGATGACGGCGAGCACCAGGGCGGGGATCACGGTCCAGGCCACCTCGAGCTTGGCGTTTCCATGGAGCTGTTTCGGCTCTTTGGACCCCTGTCGGTCGCGGAAGAGAACCACGAGGGCGATCAGGGCGAGAACCACCAGGACGAAGACCACCACGGCGATCCAGTAGACGTTCCAGAACAACCCGTCGAGATGCTCGGCGTTGGGCCCGGCCGGCTCGAACGTGGTGAGGGCGGCGTCCTCGATCTCGACAAAGCCACACCCAGCAAGGGCTGCGGCGGCTCCCGCAAGCGCGAGAAGACGAGTCAACCGACCGGAACGGGCCATCGGCGAGCATCATAAGGAGAATCCGAACGGGCGACCAACTTCCGGGGCAAGGCTTCAGCGGCCCGCTGAGGCCAGCGCCAAACGCAGCTCTTCGGCCGCTACGGCCGACTCGAAGTACGCCGTGACCAGGCCATCAGCGACGACGAAGACGACCGGCTCGACCACCAAACCCCACTCGGCCACCGCCGCTACGTGGGCGATCCCTTCACCGGGCTCCGCACCCGGGCTCTCCACCGTCTCGATATGGACGAAGTCGATGTTCGGAAAGTCCGGCGCTACCTCTTTGACCAGGTCGAGCATGGCGGCGCACGACACCGAGAGACAGTGGGCCGGCGATCCGAACACGAAGACCGCGAGGCCGCTTGCCACCGCGTCGGCGATGGTGGTGTCGTAGAACGACGGGTCGGGCTCCGGGTCGGAGGTGATCTCCTCCAGGGAGTGGTCTGCCGTGGTGGGAGTCTCCGACCGCGGTGCGACCTCCCCCACCTCGACCACCGGCCTCGTCTCCAAAGCCTCGAATCCGAGCGGCCCCGAGAAACTGGCGCCTTGCGTGGAGAACGTGACCTGATAGGTCCCCTCCTCGGGCACATCGACCACAAACACCAGGGCGCTGCGCTCACCGGTGACCAGCCATGCCGCGTGCCCCACCGAATCGCCGAGCGGCGAACCGTCACGGTCCCGCAGCGTGGCCGCCACCTCTCCCGAGAGGGTCATGGGCGCGTTTGTCGCGCGGTCGACGAACTCCACGACGAGGCGCTGGGGCCCGAGCCCGACCCCCCGGGAGGAGGTCAGGCGGGGAGCAGACACCGGCCCGCTGGCGCAAGCGGCGACCATGAGGGCGAGGATGGCGGCCCCGGCCCTGGTCACAGCAGAGCGTCGAGCATGACCGCGGCGAAGAGTGCGGCCAGGTACAGATTCGAGGTGCCGAAGAGCGCCATCGCACGGGAAGGGTCCCGGTGCACCCGCCAGGTGTCCCACAGGAACCAGAGGCCCAGGCCGACCGCCGCGACGAGATAGATCCACGACGTGCGAGCCAGGGGCACGAGGATCAGCGAGGTCGTCACGACCAATGCGGTGTAAAGGACCATGCGCCGGGTGGTCGCCTCGACCCCGGCGACCACGGGAAGCATGGGCACTCCCGCAGCCTCGTAGTCGTCGCGGTAGCGCAGGGCCAGCGCCCAAAAGTGGGGCGGGGTCCAGTAGAACACGATCAAGAACAGGGCCCAGGCAGCGGGCTCCACGGTGCCGGTTACTGCTGCCCAGGCGACCAGCACCGGCGCTCCACCCGCCGCGCCGCCGATCACGATGTTCTGCGGTGAGCGCCTCTTGAGAGCGATCGTGTAAACGAAGACGTAGAAGAGGAGGGCGGCCGTGGAGATCATGCCCGCCAACCAGTTGCTGGTCAGGCCGAGGACGATCAGACCGACCACTCCCAGCACGCATCCCTGGATCAGGGCGTGCGAAGGGGGGACTTGGTGGCGGACCAGTGGGCGCCGGCGGGTTCGCCTCATCACCTCGTCGATGTCGCGGTCGAGATAGCTGTTCAGCGTGTTGGCGCCGGCGGCCGATGCGGTTCCCCCGAGCAGGGTCGCGATCACGAGCCAGGTCCCGGGCCAGCCCCTGCCGGCCAGCACCATGGCCGGGATGGTCGTGATCAGGAGGAGTTCGATGATCCGCGGCTTGGCTAGGGCGACGTAAGCGGCGATCCGGGACCCAGCGGCCGGCAGCGCGACCGGCGCGTGACGCTCCGAGGCTGGGGAAGACGACATCGAGGGCGACGATAGACGGGAGCGAGAGGTAGGCCAGAGGCGGATACCCTTGGCGCCGATGCGGTGGCTGAAACGGATCCTCCTCACTCTCATCGTCTTGTTGCTCGCTGTCTCGGGCTTCGTCGTGTGGACCGTGAGGCGCTCCTTCCCGCAGGTGGATGGTGAGCTCACGGTGGCCGGCCTGGAGCGGCCGGTGACCATCCACCGCGACGCCTGGGGAGTGCCTCACATCTTCGCCGAGACGGACCACGACGTCTTCTTCGCCCAAGGGTTCGTCCACGCCCAGGAGCGCTTCTGGCAGATGGACTTCTGGCGCCACATCGGCTCGGGACGCCTCTCCGAGATGTTCGGAGCCGGCCAGCTGGAGACCGACGTCTTCCTCCGCTCGCTGGGGTTCGCCGGCCTGGCCGAGCGCGAGCTCGAGATGATGGCGCCCGAGGACCGCCAGGTCCTGGAGTGGTACGCGGCCGGGGTCAACGCCTATATCGCTGACCGCGGCGCGCCGGAGATCAGCCTGGAGTACGCCGTCCTCGGGCTGCAGAACTCCTCCTACGACATCGAGCCGTGGGAGCCGATCCACACTTTGACGTGGGCCAAGCTGATGTCCTGGGACCTGAGCAGCAACCTCGGGGACGAGCTCGACCGGGCGGTCCTGGCTCGAACGATCCCGGCTGAGCGCCTCGCCGAGCTCTACCCGCCTTATCCCGACAACCGTCCGGTCATCGTGGAAGGGGAGGGAGAGGAGTCTCCGGAAACTGGAGTGCCGGCCCCGGCCGAGGCCATCCCGAGCTTGGAGCACGTCCGCGGCCTCGTGGCGCGTCTCAACGGCATCACCGGCGGCGGCTTCGACGGGATCGGGTCAAACAGCTGGGTCGTGGACGGCACGCGCACGGCCACAGGGGCCCCGATCTTGGCCAACGACACCCACCTCGCCATCCAGATGCCGGCCATCTGGTTTCAGAACGGGCTCCATTGCACCCATGCCGACTGCACCTACAACGCCACCGGGCTCTCGTTCGCCGGCGCTCCTGGCGTGGTGGTGGGACACAACGGCCGCCATGCATGGGGGGTGACCACCCAGGCGGTCGACACGCAGGACGTGTTCATCGAGCGCGTCAACCCCGAGAACCCGGGTCAGTACGAGGTCGAGGGCGAATGGGTCGACTTCGAGACCAGGACCGAGACCTTCCGGGTCGCCGGGGGTGAGGACCACACCTTCGAGGTGCTCACCAGCCGGCACGGGCCGGTGATCTCGGGGTCATACGTCGAGGACGGGGCGCTCGACGGGTCGCCGATCGCCGAGGTGCCCGACGAATACGCCCTTGCTCTCGCCTGGCAGACCCTGGAGCCTTCCACCCTCGTCGAGGCCCTGCTGGGCATTGGCAGGGCGCAGACCTACGAAGAGTTCAGGGCGGCCGCGGCCAAGTGGGACATTGCCGCCCAGAACATCATCTACGCCGACGTCGACGGGAACATCGCCTACAACGCCACCGGCGAGATCCCCGTGCGCAACTCGGGCGACGGGAGCGCCCCCGTCCCCGGCTGGACCACGGAGTACGACTGGGTGGGCGTGGTGCCGGTCGAGGAGCTGCCGAGCATCCTCAACCCCGAGTCGGGAATGATCGTGACCGCCAACAATCCCGTGACCCGGCCCGGCTCCCTCCCGGACATGGGGCGGACCGGCAACCAGGGCATGCGCGCCTCGCGCATCCTCGCCATGCTGGAGAGCGGGTTCTCTCTCGACACCGAGGACATGCGTCGCTTCCAGACGGACACCTTCGACGAGCTCGCCGCGGGCCTCGTGCCGCTGCTCGTCGAGGTCGACTCGGATGAGCCCGGTGTGCGCCGCATCCAGGAGCTCCTCAGGCATTGGTCCGCCGGCGACGCGCCGTTCGGTGCCACCGGAGACTCCGCGGGGGCGGCCGCCTGGATGGCCACATGGCGCCACATCCTCCTGGGCATCTTCGCTGATGAGCTCGACGAGGACCACCTGCCCTGGGGCGGCGATCGCTGGGCCCTCGTCGGCACCAATCTGGTCCAGGACCCCTCCAACCCCTGGTGGGACGACACGACCACTGCTGACGTGGAGGGTCGGGACGACATCCTGGCCCGCGCCATGGACGAGGCCGCGTCCGAGCTGACGACCCGAATGGGGGACAATCCCGGATCGTGGACGTGGGGCAGACTTCACGTCGCCCACTTCGAAAACCAATCGCTCGGAGAGTCCGGCATCGGGCCCATCGAGTGGCTCTTCAACCGGACGGCCCCGCACCGGGTCGGGGGATCCTCCACATTGGTCAACGCCGTGGGCTGGGACGTGTCCGCCGGCTACGAGGTGGACTGGATCCCATCGTTCCGCATGGTCATCGACCTCGGCAACCTGGGTCGGTCCACGATGCTCCACTCGACCGGCCAGTCGGGCCACGCGTTCCACCACCACTACGACGACATGATCGAGCCTTGGGTGGACGGGGTGCAGGCACCGGTCCTCTGGCGTCGCGACGCCATCGAGAGGGAGGCCCGCGCCACGCTCACCCTCTTCCCCTAGGAGAGGAAAGCAACGAGCTCGGCGATGACCCGCTCGGGGTGGGTCCAGACCACCTCGTGGTGTGCGCCTTCGATCTCGACCGCCACGGCCCCAGGGATCATCGCGGCCAGCTCGTGCTGCCAGGCCGCGGGGACCAGCATGTCCCGGCCCGGGATCATCACCAGGGTCGGGACGTCCAACCGGCCGACCCAGCCCGCGCTGTCGAATCGAAGAGTGGCCAGGGTCGCCTGGGCGCCGGCCTCGGGATTGCGGCGATGAGTCTCGCCCCAGAGCCACCTGGCATGCCGGGCCTCGACCGCTCCCGAGGTGAGCAGGTATCCGCTCCGGACCTCCGGGGTGCCTAGTCCGGTGAGCCGCTCCCACGCCCGGGCGAGCAAGGCGCCAGCCATGGTGAACCAGCGGCGACCACGCGGAAAGGCTGCAAAGGAGGCGATCAGCGCCAGTCGGCGAACGCGTCCGGGATGCCGGATTGCCAGTGCCTGGGCGATGGTCCCACCCATCGAATACCCCACGACGTCGAGCACTCCCACACCCAGCACGTCGAGGATGCCCGCGATGTCGTCGGCCACGTCTTCGACGTCGTAGCGACGGATCATCAGCGGTGAGAGGCCGTGACTGCGATGGTCGATCAAGATCACCCGCCGTTCCGCCGCCAGGTGAGGTGCGATGCGGTACCACTCCCCGACCGACGACCCGCCGAGACCGTGGATGAGGAGGACCGGCGGCGCGACGACCGACCCCGCCTCACGGACGAGGAACTCCTCGTCGCCGACGAAAACAGTGCGACCCTCCAGTCTCCACGGATGCTCCTGGGGAGGCTTGAACGAGGGCTGGTACGGGGGAGCGAACAACCGCCAGAACACCAGGGCGCCGACGATCCGCCACACCCACTTCATCCGAGGTCTCCCTTGGTGAAGACCAGGTCCGCGACCGGTCTGCCTCCGATCAGGTGCTCGTCGATGACCCTGTCGAGCTTGGCCTTGTCGAGTCCGGCGTACCAGGTGCCCTCCGGGTAGACCACGGCGATACAGCCCTGTTCACAGATGCGAAGACAGTCCACCTTGGATCTCAGGACGGTCCCCTCGCCGGGGGTCACCGGGTTGTATCGATCAGTCCCCTGCCAGGACGGTGGGGCCGAGGTTGCACCTAGCTCCTTGAGCCTGGCCTTGAGATGAGTCCAAAGCTCGTTCGTCTCCTCGCGGGGAGCGCACTTGGCGTTGGTCTGGTCGGCGCAGAGGAAAATGTGCCGTCTCGCCCGCGGAATGGAGAGCGCCTCGGCGATGTCGTTGAGCCGTTGCGAAGGGTCCATGAGAAAGGGAGGCTATCGGCCGCCGGCCGATAGCCTCCCTCCGTACTGCGGAGATTGGACTACTCCGCTACCACGACCACCTTGCCCCGCATCCAGGGATGCGGCAGGCAGAAGTACTCGTACTCGCCCTCCTCGGTGAAGGTGAAGCTCCAGCTCTCGCCCGTGGCGAAGAACCCGGAGTCGAAGGCGCCACCCACATCGGTGACCGTGTGCATCTGACCCGGGTCGTCATTGATCCAAGTCACTGTGGTGCCCACGGGGATTGTGAGGACGTTCGGCGAATAGTCAGCCGGATCCTCGTTCTCGTCGAACTCGTCCGGCGCGTCCATCGGCTGAGCCGTCCAGGCACCGTTGACGATGGTCACATTCTCTGTCGCCCCGGCAGGGACCGTGGTGGTCGGGCCCATGTCGTGACCGCCGCCACCCGGGCCTGCGGTGCTGTCACCGGTGATGTCCTCGAAGATCTCGGTGTTGGGATCGCCGGAGATCACGACCTGCCCGATGGCTCCCTTGTCCACGGCCCGGTTGAGGGCGTGGTCGACGAGGACCGACGTCATCGGCACGTAACCCACCATCTCGACCACGGTTCCGCCGCCGGCGGGAATCAGAGTGGTCTGCGAGCCCCGGAGGGGGGCACCGAAGAACGTCGCCTCCGGATACACCTTGTCCCAGTGCGAGCCGATCGGGTGGAAGCTCGAGATCAAGTTGACCCCGGCGTTGATGAAATAGATCCGGGAGCGCTCGCCGACCGCCATCTGCAGCGCGTTGTCACCGGTGAGGGCGCCGACGGCTCCGTTGAAGACGACGTGGCTCGGATGCTCCATGGTGGCCGCAGCCCGGTCGAAGGTGACCACTCCGCCGGCCTGTCCGCTTGTGTAGTACTCCGACTGGACGATGTACCACTCGTGATCGACCTCGGGGAGCGGGGTCGCAGGGTCGACGAGGATGCCGCCGAACATGCCATGTGCGATGTGCGCCGGGATGTCCCCATATGCGCAGTGATACATGAAGAACCCCGGGTAGAGGAGCCGGACTTCGATGGTCTTGGTCTCACCCGGTGCCACCGTGGTCGCCTCGGCGCCACCGCCTGCTCCTGTGACCGAGTGGAAGTCCACGTTGTGCGGGTTGTGGGCGGTCGCCGGGTTCGTGATGGTGAACCGGAGAACGTCACCGACCCGGGCACGGATGACCGGACCGGGAGTACCGATGACCAGTCCGTCCTCACCGCCGTCGACCAGGCGGTAGCCCCAGGTCTCGGTCTCGGTGCCCGTGTTCAGGTCGATCTGGTTCACACCCTCGACGACTTCGAAGTGGACGTCCACGATTGCCTGCGCAGTCCGGCCGGAGGGAGGCGGCATGTTCGGTGCTACTGCGACGTTGACCTCGCTGTCAGGAGCGAGGGGAAGCTGAGCCTTGGGCGTCAGGTCCGGTACGACGTCGCCGAGCACGGCACCGCCCGAGGGCTGGTCCGCCAGGAACTCGTTGACTCGCTCTTCGACCAGGGCGTCGTCAACCGAGTTGCGCGACGCGGTGATCATGAGGGCTGCGATGGCCAAGCCGACGGCGACCAGTGTCCCGATCACGCCAAAGGCCACCATCGTGCCCAGTGTGTAGTGCGGGTGCTTGGGGACAGCGCCCGTCTCCCGCGTTTCCAATAGCCTTGTCATGCCCTTTCTCCTTGCAGTACTCGTATCTCTTCCAAACCGTCGATCAGAACCTTCCGAGCTTCGACCCACACGGCATGCACTTCGCACCCCGTCTCGGGGCATGGCCCGTCGCGGAGAACACACCGAAAGTACGCGGCGTTGCCTTCGATCTTCCGATATACGTCTATGACGCGGGCGTCGTAGACGGCATCGGTGAGGCGGTAACCCCCGCCGGGACCCCGATCGGACTCCACCCATCCCGCCGCCACGAGGAACGGCATCACCTGGGCGAGGAAGCCCGATGTGGTGCCGATTCGGTCGGCCAGATTCATCCGGGAGAGCTTGAACTCCGGAGCCTCGGCCAGCTCGCGCAGGGCCGCCAGGGCCAGGTCCGTCTTTCGGGAAAAGCTCAGATTCATCGATTGTTGAGTAAACAACGCAACAACTGCTGGTCTTAGGGTCTTTTGTCACTTTCCCGGGAAGGCCTCGGGTGCAGTACTCCGTACCGGTCGCTTCGCTCCCTCAGGTACTCCGTACGCGTCCGAAGTCTCAGGCGCCTCAGCGCGCCACGTCTTTCACCGCAGGTTCATACGGAGTACGGAATACGGAGTACGTCGGGTCGGGGTACGGGGTACCTACAAGTACCCTGCGCCGTCCATGACCGCCCACGAGCCGACTTTCCTCACCGAGGCCGCTCTCGCCAAGCTCACCGACGAGTTGGAGCACCTGAAGACCGCCGGGCGGCGCGAGATAGAGGACCGCATCGCCGAGGCCCGATCGCACGGAGACCTCAGGGAGAACGCCGACTACGACGCCGCCAAGAACGAGCAGGGCCTGATGGAGTCCCGCATCCGCAAGCTCGAGCATCTGATCGCCACTGCGGAGATCGTGACGGTCTCTTCCGTGGACGCCGTGCAGGTGGGTTGTCTCGTCACCGTGGTCGACTCCGACGGCGACGAGATGGAGTACTTCGTGGCTCCGCAGGAGAACAAGGTCGCGGGAGTCCACCTCGCCTCGCCCTCCAGTCCTCTCGGCGCTGCACTGATGGGCGCCAGGGTGGGCGACATGGTTGCTTACGAGGCCCCCGCCGGCACCTTCACCCTCGAAGTCACCGGCATCAGACCCTACGACGGCTGACCCGATCGGTACCCTGCCGCGGGGTCACCGATGAAACTCAAGCTTCGCTCGCCGCGCCAGCTCGCCAGAACTCTCCTCGACCTTGCGCGGCGCCGCCCTGATGAGGTAGCGGATTATCTGGAGCAGAACCGCGAGGAATGGGAGGCCCTCGCCGAGGCGCTGCCAGGAGATGCCGCCGACGTCCTCGAGCAACTGGACGAGGAAGACGTCGTCGGCCTGCTCGTCGGCCTCGACGCGCCCGAGGCGGCGGAAGTTCTGGAGGAGATGGCTCCCGAGCTGGCCGTCGAGCTCATCGAGGAGCTGCCCGTCGAGAGCCTGGCCGCAGCACTCAGCGAGATGCCGGGGGACGCCGCAGCCGACCTGATCGGCGAGCTCGACTCGGACATGCAGGAGGACATCCTCGCCGCGATGACGGACAGCGCGGAGCTGCAGGTCCGATCCCTCCTGGCCTACGCGCCCGACACCGCCGGGGGCCTGATGACCACCGAGATCGCCCGGCTCCCGTGGGGACTTACCACCGGCGAGGCGATCGAGCGGATCCGACAGCTCCACGAGGAGTTCGAGGACCTCTCCTATGTCTATGTGGTGGACGACGACGGCCACTTACGCGGCGTGATCTCCTTCCGCGACCTTGTCTTCCGGCGTCCCGGTTCGCCGCTGGCCGACGTCATGGTCGACGAGCCGGTGACCGTGCTACCTGACACCGACAGGGAGGAGGTCGCCGACATCTGCCAGCGGTACCACTTCTTCGGCGTGCCCGTCGTCGACGAGGGCGGATTGCTGCTCGGGATGGTCACCGTCGAGGCTGTCATGGAGGCCATCCAGGAGGAGGCCTCCGAAGACTTCGCCACCGCCGTCGGTGCCGGCGCCACGGAGACCGTGTACACCGACATCCGCCACTCCGTCCGTGCCCGGTTCCCCTGGCTCCTCGTCAACCTGGCGCTGGCACTCATCGTCGCCCTGGTGGTCGAGCAGTTGACAGGCGTCATATCGAGGGTGCCCGTCCTGGCCGCCCTGATGCCGATCGTGGCGGCCCTGGGTGGGAACTCCGGACAGCAGAGCCTCGCGGTCGTGATCCGGAGCCTGGCTACCGACACCATCCCGGGCAGCCAGGTGCGGGCAGTGGTCTCCCGCCAGGCATGGGTCGGAGTCATCAACGGGGCATTGCTGGCGTTGGTGTCCGCCGGTCTCGCAGTCGTGCTCCTCTCGAGCGGTGTGTTCGACAATTACGACTACTCGATCTGGAGGATTGCCTCGGCGGTGGCTCTCGGCGTCATCTTCAACCTGGTGATCGCAGGGGTCGCGGGGACGGCCATTCCGCTGGCCTTGCAGAAGATGGGTCAGGATCCGGCGCTGGCCTCGACAATCTTCCTCACCCTGATCACCGACACCGTCGGGTTCGGGGGATTCCTACTCATCGCGGGGCTACTGATCGTCTGATCAGGAGCCCAGGGTCGACTCGCCGAACGACGTGAACGGGCCCTGATAACGGATCGTGTCGCCCGACACGAGGCTTACCAGGTGGTGGTTGCGCACCAAGGTGGCCTGAGCCTCGGAGCGCTCGCCCTCGGCCGTTGCAAATGCGGTGGCCGCCTCAGGGTCGTCGAACACCTCGGCGCCCCAGAGGTCGGGATCGGCCTCCTTGAGGTCGGCGATGAAGTTGTAGAGGTCGATGTCGGTGTAGCCGCCGATCGGGATCACGATGTGCAGCACCTCGCCGTTGGCCGTGGAGAGCCGGGCCACCGTCTGGTAGTCCGTGACGATCTGGCCCCGAATGGTGGTCGCAGTGGCCTCGGGGGTCGTGGTCGACGAGGTTGTGGTGGAGTCACTCGAGGGAGCCGTGCCGCCGCCAGGAACCGTGGTCGTCGTGGTGGTCTCAGGATCCCCGGAACATGCGGCCAAGGCGATAGCTGTGGCCAAAGCGACCAGGATGGAACGAGGTCGGGTCATGTGCTTTTCAACGAACCGGCTCCGGCTGTGGTTCCCGGACGAACTGTCGGAACGCACCGGCCAGGGTGGACGTCACCGGACCGGGCTCGAACCCATGGCTGCCGATGGCGGAAACTGACTGCACCTCGCGGATCGTCGACCACACCATCACCTCGGTGGCTGCAGCGACGCGGCCGAGGGGCGCACGGACTTCTCTGGTGGGGATGCCGTCCCGGGCGCACAGGTCGAGGACGACTCGACGAGTGATCGAGTCGAGGATCCCCAGGTCGAGTCCGGGCGTCTCCACCTCCCCATCGACGACCCAGGCGACAGAGAAGGTCGGACCCTCCAGCACTGTGCCGTCGGCGGCGAGCAGGAGAGCGTCGTCGAACCCCTCTTCCTGGGCGTGTCGAATCGATGCCATGTTGGGCGCGTAGGAGACCACCTTTGCCCCGGCCAGCTCCCATGGCTCGCCGGCCGCGTGCCACGGAGCCGGCAGGGGGAACAACCGGGCGGGACCGTCGGGCCGAACCCAGGCGTGCCCGTAGACGATGACGAGTGGCTCAGCGGCGACACCCGGGACGGCGGAGCCGCGGGAGACGATCACCCGTACCGCCCCATCGCCGACCTCCGCGGCACACCGGGAGATCCACTCCCGAATGGATTCGCGCGCCGGGAGTTCGACGCGGAGCAAGTTGGCGCTCCGGCCGAGGCGATCGAGGTGCTCCTCGACGGCGAAAGCCGCCCCGCCATACGACCCCAGGACCTCGAACACCCCATCGCCCCTGACGATTGTCGAGTCGGTGACGGGGACACCCGCGACCGAAGGCTCCCCGTTGATGAGAATCGTGGTCAGTCCGCTCATTTGGACGGGGAACGGTAGGCGTTGGTCATCGGAAGCCTTCTGTCCTTGCCGAACGCCTTGGCGGTGATCTTGGGCCCGGGAGCTCCCTGACGGCGCTTGAACTCGCTGCGGTCGACCATCGTCAAGACCCGTGCCACGGTCTCTCGGTCGAAGCCGTCGGCCACGATTGCCTCGAGGCCCATGTCCCGCTCCACGTACCTCTCGAGAATCGGGTCGAGCTCGGAGTAGGGGGGGAGAGAGTCGGAGTCGAGCTGGCCAGGCCGAAGCTCGGCTGATGGGGGCTTGGACAGCGTGCTCTCGGGTATCACCACTCCCTCCCGGTTTCGCCACCGGGCGAGGTCGTACACCAGGGTCTTGAGAACGTCCTTGAGCGGAGCGAACCCACCCACCATGTCGCCATAGAGGGTGGAGTAGCCGACCGCAGTCTCCGACTTGTTGCCCGTGGCCAGGACCATGTGCCCGAAGCGGTTGGATACGCCCATGAGAAGGGTGCCCCGAATCCTCGCCTGCAGGTTCTCCTCCGCGATCCCGGGCTCGGTCCCTGCGAAGACCGGCTCGAGAGCTTCGGTGAAGGCGGTGAACACGCCGTCGATGGGCACGGTGTCACATCTGATCCCCAGGTTCTGGGCGAGCGCCCGGGCGTCGTCCAGGGAGTGCTGGGACGAATAGCGGGAGGGCATGGCTAGGCCCCAGACCGCATCGGGGCCGAGGGCGTCGGCGGCGATGACCGCCGTCAGGGCAGAGTCGATCCCGCCGGAAAGCCCGAGTGTGACCCCGCTGAAGCCGTTCTTGGAGATGTAGTCCCGAAGGCCGGTGACGAGGGCCCGGTAGACCTCCTCGACGGGTTCCAGGAGGGGCATCACCTTTCCGGGAACACCTTCGAAGACGAATCGGTCCTCCTCGAATTGGGGCGACCGATGCACAACCTCACCCTCCGCGTCCAGCACGACCGAGGCCCCGTCGAACACGAGCTCGTCCTGCCCGCCCACGAGGTTGACATAGACCACCGGCACACCGGAGTCCCGCGCCCTCCGGGCCAGCATGGACTCGCGTTCCGCCGCCTTTCCCCGGTGATACGGAGAGGCATTGATGTTGAGGATCACTTCCGCTCCGGCGGCCGCCTGCTTCTCCGGCGGTCCTCCGTCGAGCCAGATGTCCTCGCAGATCGAGATGCCGACGACGTGTCCCGCCAGCTCCCAGGTCCGGCCCGGCTCGGTTCCGGGCGCGAAGTTGCGGTCCTCGTCGAAGACCCCGTAATTGGGCAGGACCACCTTGTGATATGTCCCGACGATGCGGCCGCCTTGAAGGATGGACGCCGCGTTGGCCACGTCGCGCGGACGGCTGTCCACGGCACCCGAATGCACCGCGTCGACCACCGGTACCAGATGGCCCACGACCACCGCGGTGTCGCCGCTGGCCTCCGCCAGCGACTCGAGGGCCGCAAGATTGGCGGCGATGAAGTCGGCGCGGTGGACCAGGTCCTCAGGTGGGTAACCGATCAGGCCCAGCTCCGGCGTCAGCAGGACCTCGGCCTTCTCGCCGGCCGCCCAGTCCATCGCCTCTGCGATGAGCTGCGCATTCCCTTCGATGTCCCCGACTGTGGAATTGATTTGCGCCCCGGCGACTCTCATGCGGCCCACGATACGCCGGGAGAACCTTCGTCATAGCCTGTGCCGATGGCCGAAAAGGAGTTCCAAGCCGAGATCGGGGAACTGCTGGCCCTCACCGCCGATCCAGAGGGCGGAAGGACCCGACTCGAAGCGGTCCTGGCGGCCCGACCCGAGATCGCCGACGATCCGACACTGCTGGAGCGCGCAGCCCTCGTATGCGGATCGAGCCGCGCCCTCGGGGCCGGCATGGCCCTCAATCCAGGCCTCATCGACGGACGGCCACCCACCGGCGCGGGTGTGCCAATCCAGCTCCGGGCCGCGCTGATACCGATACTCACCGAGGAGGTCTCAGGGCGACTCGACATTGCCGAGACCACGGCGCTCTGGTCGGAAGCCGTCGACACGATCGTGGCTCGCACCCTGTCCGAGGCTCAGGAGGCACTCACGGAGCGACACCCGGTGCTCGCGGAGACGGCGTTCGCCGTCATCGGCATGGGCAAGTGGGGGGCCATGGAACTCAACTACTACTCCGATCTCGACCTCGTCTTCGTCCACGAGGGCCCGGACGGCGGCTCCGACCCGGCACGCGCTGCCGCTGTCGCCCTCGCCGCCCGCTTGATGGCCACCCTCTCGTCGCCGACCTTCGACGGCTCCGCATTCGTCGTCGACGCCGACCTCCGGCCGGAGGGGGCGATGGGCCCGCTGTCCAGGAGCCTCGACAGTCATCGGGCGTACTACACGCGCTGGGCCGAGGCCTGGGAGTCCCAGGCCCTCCTGAAAGCGCGAGCCGTCACCGGTGACGCCGCCCTGGGAGCGCGGTTCGAGGCGATGGCTGCGGACCTCGTGTGGGAGCGCGGGCTCGACCCTGACGACCTCCGGGCGATTCGGCTCCTCAAGGCGCGCGCCGAGGACGGTGCATCGCCCCGGGACGTCAAGCGCGGGTCAGGGGGCATACGCGACGTGGAGTTCGCGGTGCAGATGCTGCAGCTGGTCCACGGCCGCTTCGACCCCGACCTGCGCGTCCGATCGACGCTCGACGCCGTCGCGGCACTCGGCGCTCACGGCTATGTCGAGCCCTCCGACGCCGAGACACTCGCCGACGCATACCGCTTCCTGCGCCAGGTCGAACACCGCCTGCAGGTCTGGGACTTGACACAGACCCACACCATCCCGGTCGCCGCATCGGAGCGGGAGCGCTTGGGCAGGAGCCTCGGCATGCTCGGGGATCCTGTGGAGGGCTTCGACCGGGCACTCACCCAGACCCGTGCCACGGTGCGCGACCTGCACGAGCGACTTTACTTCCGGCCTATTCTCGACGCCCTTGCGGGCCTGCCGAGCGCTCGCCTCGATCACGATGCGGCCCGCCTGCGGCTGGCTGCGCTCGGATTCGCCGACGTCGCAGCCGCCGAATCGGCGTTCGATGACATGACCACTGGCTTGAGCCGACGCTCGCGGGCCATGCAGCATGCCCTTCCCCTCACTCTCGACTGGCTGTCCCGGTCCCCCGACCCCGACCTCGGTCTCGCCCAGCTCCGTCTCCTGCTCGCCAACACGGCCGACCACGGCGCGCTGGCGACCCTGATCCAAACCAATCCCATCGCCGGTGAGCGTCTGTGCCTGCTCCTCGGCACCGGAAAGCTCATCGGATCGCTCCTCGACCGCATCCCCGAGTTCGTCCCCAAGCTCGCCGAGGACACCCCCGACTTCGACATTCGGGATGCCAACGGCACCACCGAACGCCTGGTCGGCCTTCTCGACTCCCGTCCCGATCCGGACACCAAGATCGGCACGGTCCGCCGATTCACGCGCCGCCGGACTCTCCGCATCGCCGCGCGCGACATCCTCGACCGGCCCCCCACCGACGTCACCACCGGGTCCCTGTCAGACACAGCCGACGCGGTGATGCGGGGTGCCCTGCGGGCGCTCGAGACGGAGCAGGGATTCGGGGTAGTGGCCCTCGGCAAGTGGGGAGGCCGCGAACTCTCCTACGGCTCCGATCTCGACCTCATCTACGTGCACTCGGACGACACCGACCGTGAGTCGGCCTTCCGCATTGCCGGAGGTGTCGGACGCGTCGTGTCCGAGCCGAGCCGGCATGGTCCGGGCTTGACCATCGATACCGAGCTCCGGCCCGAAGGGCGGCGAGGACCCATCGCACGCTCGCTCGACGGCTACGGGCGGTACTACGCCGAATGGGCGGAGCCTTGGGAGGTGATGGCACTACTCCGAGCGCGGCCGGCAGCGGGCGACCCCGATCTGCTCGGCGACTTCATGGAAATGGCGTCTGCCGTCGTCTGGCGCCCGGTCGACGACGCATTCGTTCGGTCCATCCGCACCGTCAAGGCGCGGGTCGAAGCCGAACGACTCCCGGTGGGGGTCGATCCGGCGAGTCACATCAAGCTCGGCCCCGGCGGCCTCAGCGACATCGAGTTCGTCACCCACCTCCTCCAACTTCGCCACGGTTTCGCAGCGCCGCCTCTCCGCACCCCGGTCACCCTCGACGCCATCGCCGCACTAGCCAGGAACGGGCTCCTGGCCTCCGACGAGGCTCGAGACCTCTCCGAGGCTCTGATCCTCCTCACCCGGCTGCGGCTGCGCCTCCACCTGAGGGGCGGCACAGCCAGCGACGTCCTCCCGTCGGACCCCGCACAGCTGGGGCGCCTGGCTTCGAGTCTCGGGTTCGATCGGAGGACCGAACTGGTCGAGCAGTACCGCAAGCACACCCGCCGCGCCCGCAGGGTGTTCGAGGCCCGGTTTTACGAATAGAACCGCGAGTGGAGGCGAGGCCTGGCAAGCATCTAGCATCGCCCGCCGTGCCCACTGCCGACCTGGCCGCCACCGTCGCCTCCCTCGAACCGGACATTGCCGGGCTGCGCCGCTTGCTCCACCGCAACCCCGAGCCTGCCAATCAGGAGCACCGCACCAGCGAGATCATCGCCGAGGCACTCGATGTGGCTGGCCTGGAGCCACGAATGCGGAAGGCCGGGACCGGGCTCTGGGTCGACATCGGCGAGCCCCGCGTCGGTTTTCGGGCCGATATCGACGCCTTGCCGATAACCGAGCCTGAAGGAAACAACCCCCGCTCCGAGAACCCGGGCTGGATGCATGCCTGCGGTCACGACGCTCACTCCGCCATCGGCGTCGGCATCGCCATCGGGCTCTCCCGGCTCGCGTCGGAAGGGGGGTTCCGGGTCTTCTTCCAGCCGGCCGAGGAGGCGATCACGGGTGGCGCCATCGATCTGATCGCCGAGGGGATGGTCGACGAGCTCGAAGCACTCTTCGCCTTCCATGTCGACCCGACGCTGAAAACCGGCCGAATCGGCGTCAAGCACGGCCCCGTCACTGCCAGCGCAGACGGGTTCACCATTGTCCTCGAGGGACCCGGCGGCCACACCTCCCGACCGCATCGGACCGCGGACCTGGTGATGGCGGCGGCCCGTGTGGTCACCGACCTGCCAGCAGTGATCCGGACGACCTTCGACGCCCGCAAGCCAGTGGTGGCAACCTTCGGGGCCATCCACGGCGGTGAGGCACCCAACGTCATCCCCACGCGCGTCGAGCTCAAGGGGACGATTCGGTCGCTGGACCGTGAGATCCGTGAAGCACTCCCCGACCTGGTCGAGAGCGCCGTAACGCGGATCGCGTCGTCATTCGGCGCCACCCACCGGATCGACTACCGCCAAGGAGTCCCCCCGGTGGTAAACGACGCGAGGGTGGCCGATGCCTTCTCCGCAGCCACCCGGTCGGCCCTCGGTGATGCGGCGATCGCCCCAACGGAGACCAGTATGGGCGGGGAGGACTTCGCGTACTACCTGGATCTGGTCCCCGGGGCCATGTTCCGATTGGGTGCATACAGCGGCGGCGGAGACATCCACTCGGCCGGCTTTCTCGTCGACGACCGGTGCCTTCCGGTGGGAATGACCGCCGGAATCGCCGCCCTGTTGTCTCTGGCTGACGATTGAGTCAGGCTCGGAGGCCGACCGCCCGGGCCACCGCGCGCAACTCCTCCACCAGGGTGGCGAAGGCGTCGGGGCGAAGCGCCTGCGGCCCGTCCACCAGCGCCTCATGCGGCTCGGGATGGACGTCGATCATGACGCCGTCCGCTCCCGCGGCGATGGCGGCTCGCGCCAGCGCCGGCACCAGGTCGCGGCGGCCCCCGGCGTGGGACGGGTCGACCAGCACCGGCAGGTGAGTTCGGCTCTTGGCCAGTGGGACTGCGGATATGTCGAGAGTGTTGCGGGAGCTGGGATCGAATCCCCGGATCCCCCGCTCAACCAAGACGATCTGCGAGTTGCCCTCGTGGTAGACGTATTCGGCGGCATCGATCCACTCGTCGACCGTGGCGGCCCGGCCCCGCTTCAGCTGCACCGGCTTCGGCTGACGGCCGACCTCGCGGAGCAAGGCGTGGTTGGACATGTTCCTCGTGCCGATCCGGACCATGTCGGCGTAGGCGGCGACCATCTCGACCTCGCGCGGATCCAGGACCTCGGCCACGAACGGGAGCCCGGTGGCCTCCCTTGCCTCGGCGAGGTACTCGAGAGCTGCCTTCCCGAGCCCCTGGAAGGTGTACGGCGAGGTCCGGGGCTTGAAGGCGTCACCTCTGAGGATCGAAGCGCCGCCGGCCTTAACCGCTTCCGCCGTCCGCATCAACTGCTCCCGGCTCTCCACGGCGCACGGCCCGGCGATGATGGTCAGGCCGCCGTCGCCGATGGCCACGCTGCCCACCACAACGACGCTGTCCTCGTGCTGGTACGCCCTGCCGACGCGGCGACCGCCCCGCACAGTGGGCACAACCCTCTCCACACCCGGAAGGTCTTCCCACGGCGACTCTTCGTGGAGCCGGGCCTCGGTGGTCCCGTTGACCACTGTGCGACCGCCCTCCGACGACACACTGACGTCAGCTCCGGCCGTGCGGAGCTTGTCGACCACGGACGCGACTTCGTCGTCGGTGGCGTCGGGATGCATGACGATGATCATCGGGGTTCGGTGACACGCTAGTTGGGCTGCCGCCGAACACATTGGCGTCACCTCGAAGCCGGGCGGTACGATCGGGCTCGTGACCGCCGCAGACACGCATCCGCCCGGTTACGAGCCGCACATCGGTGAGTCCCGGCAGTACTGGCGAGACATCATCCTCGGGGTCAACGACGGCCTCGTCTCCGTTTTCCTGCTCGTCGTCGGCGTGGCCAGTGGCGGGCTCTCCAACCAGAACATCCTTCTGGCGGCAATCGCTGCCGCCGTTGCCGGTGCGATTTCAATGGCCGCCGGGGAGTACCTGGCGACCAAGTCACAGGACGAGATCCTCACGGCCGAGCTCCGGCTGGAGCGGACGCACATTGCCCGCTTCCGCGACAGCGAGATGGCGCAACTGCGTGACTACTTCACCGACATGGGCGTCCGGCCCGAAGACCTGCCCGGTGTGATCGCCGCCTTCGAGGACAACGACGAGGCCCTCCTCGGGGCGATGGCCGCTCTCGAGTTCGGGTTCCTGGACAAGGAGAGACGCTCCCCGTACAAGGCCATGGCGGCCTCCGGGCTCCTGTTCCTGGCTGGTTCGATCCCGGTGATCGTCCCATTCGCCTTGATCGATGACGTGATCCCGGCGACGATCTGGGCCTCGGTGATGACAGCCGTCGGACTCTTCATCGTGGGAGCGGTCAAGGCCCGGGTGAGCCGCATCAGCGTGATCAAGTCGGGTCTCGAGAATCTGGTCATCGCCGGCGTTGGTGGCCTCGCCGCCTGGTACCTCGGCGACTTCCTCGGCAGCGCCCTGGGCGGCTGAGCCCCGCGCTAGCTTGTGCTTGCGATTGCAAGCAGTTAGCGGTATGCTTGCTAACAGTGAACGAGAGCAAGCACACCGACCTGGGCGAGTTCATTCGCGGCCAGCGCGAACGGGCCAACCTCTCCCTGCGCCGGCTGGCAGAGCAGGCAGGGATCTCCAATCCCTACCTGAGCCAGATCGAGCGAGGGATCAGGAAGCCTTCGGCGCAGATCCTGAAGAACCTCTCCCGAGCCCTCGAGATCTCGGCCAACTCGCTCTACAGCAAGGCGGGCCTCATCGACGAGGACCTGCCGCCGGTGAGCGTCAACGAGGCGATCGAGAACGACGAGCGCCTCGCTCCGGACCAGAAGAAGGTGCTGCTCGACATGTATCGGGCGTTGGTGAAGTCCACCTCCGCCCCAACCGAACAGGAGACAAAATGAAGGCTAAAAGCGTCATGTACGCCGCGGTCGGCGCACCCGTGGTGGTCGCCCGCAAGGCCGGTGACAAGGTCACGGCCATGAAGAGCAACTGGGACAAGAGGGCCGGAAGCTACGGCAAGAAGGCCGAGGCTCAGATCGA
The DNA here is from genome assembly GCA_964529515.1 of uncultured Acidimicrobiaceae bacterium. GTDB lineage: Bacteria > Actinomycetota > Acidimicrobiia > Spongiisociales > ZC4RG35 > ZC4RG35. The sequence continues at coordinate 110 of CAZGWX010000233.1, read as the reverse complement.
GGCTTGGGCCTCCGAGGGCGAGAAGGTCGTCGCCAAGATCGGTGACGGCAAGGTCGTCGAGGAGATCCAGGCCAAGGTCGACCTGGACCAGGCCAAGGAGCAGGTGAGCA
>CAZGWX010000232.1:0-6614 GCA_964529515.1 uncultured Acidimicrobiaceae bacterium | reverse complement strand
ACTCGCACTACTTTCGCCTTCCTCATCGACGCCTACAACGAGGAGACGGTGAACGACGACACGCGCGTCGTGCTCCGGCTCGACCCGAGACTGGCCCCGTACAAGGTTGCGGTGCTCCCGCTCTCCAAGAAGGCCGAGCTGATCGAACCGGCCGAGAAGGTGGCGAAGGAGCTGCGGAAGCGGTGGATGATCGAGGTCGACACGACCCAGTCGATCGGGCGGCGGTACCGCCGCCAGGACGAGATCGGAACGCCGTACTGCGTCACTGTCGATTTCGAGTCACTCGAAGACCAGGCGGTCACCGTGCGGGACCGCGACACGATGGCCCAGGACCGGGTGTCCATGGACGGTCTGGTCGAGTATCTGTCGGGCCGCCTGCAAGCGCCCTGATCCTCGGTCACCCGCCGTCCGTATCATCCCGGCATGGCTGACGGCGACAGAGATCGGGTTCGCGAGGCGACGGACATCGTCGACCTGATCTCCGAGGTCACCAAAGTCCGGCGATCGGGTCGCACCTTCATGGCCATCTGCCCTTTCCATGAGGAGAAGACGCCGTCGATGTCGGTCGACCGGGTTCGCGGCCTCTATCACTGCTTCGGATGTGGCGAGGGCGGCGACGTGTTCACCTTCGTCGAGAAGACGCAGGGCGTGAACTTCCTCGACGCCATGGAGATCCTGGCCCGACGGGCTGGCATCACGTTGGTGCGCGATCCTGCCGATGCGCGCCGCCGGGGCCGGCGGGGAGAGGCCGTCGAGGCGATCGGAATGGCGATCGGGGTCTATCACGATCGTCTGAAGAAGGCCCCGGACGCCGGTCCCGCCCGTGCCTACCTGAGGGCGAGGGGGTATGACGTCGACGTCATCGACGAGTGGAAGATCGGCTTCGCCGGAACCGACTGGGACACCCTCACCAAGGATCTTCGAGCCGCGGGGGTGACCGACCGGGCGATGATGGACGCCGGCCTTGCCCGGAAGGGGCGCCAGGGCATGTACGACTTCTTCCGGGGCCGGCTCATGTTCCCGATTCACGACGTAAGGGGAGACGCGATCGGCTTCGGGGGCAGGAAGGTGGAGGGGGTCGACCCGAAGTCGACCAACAACCCCGACGCCAAGTACGTCAATTCCGCCGACTCGGCCGTGTACAACAAGTCGCGGGTGCTGTTCGGTCTCGACCGCGCGCGGCACGCTATCACCACCGCCGGCGAGGCCGTGATCGTCGAGGGCTACACCGACGTCATCGCCATGCACATCGCAGGTGTGAAGACTGCGGTAGCGACCTGTGGCACTGCCTTGGGCGACGGCCACTTCGACCTGCTGCGCCGGTTCACCGAGCGTGTGGTGCTGGCCTTCGACTCCGATGCCGCGGGTTCCCGGGCGGCGCTGCGGACCGACGACCTGGAATCGCCGTTCCGACTTGACCTCGACCTCCGGGTCGCCGTGATGCCCGACGGTCTCGATCCCGCCGACCTGGTTCAGGAGGACCGGGCACAGGAGCTCGCCAAGGCCGTGGAGACTGCGACCCCTTTGCTCCAGCACCGCATTGAGGCCGAGCTTGCCAAGCACGACATGAGCAGCCCCGAAGGGCGAGCCCGGGCCTTGCATGCCGCCGTGACGCAGCTTGCCAGGGTCAAGGACGAGATCGCCCGCAGGGAGTACGCCCGGCACGTGGCCAGGCTGGTGGGTGTCGACCTTTCCACGGTGGAGGAGGCCATGGGACGGGGGCGAGCTCGGCCGACGCGGCAGACCGAGAGTGGTGGGCGGCCCCTGGATCGCTACGAGGTCGAGCTACTGCGTGTCGCCTTATCCGACCCGAGATCGGGCCTGGACGTGGTGCCAGCCGACTTCTCCGACGAGCGCTTGCGGGCGGTGGCAGAGGCGGTGTCCACCGAACTGGCGACGGGCGCCACGATCGACATGTCCAAGATCGCGGACGAATCGGTGCGCGCGGTGGCCATGTCGCTCCTCATGGACGATCGGCCGCTGCCCGCCGCAGCCGACCTGGCCGAGCTGCTTCGGCGGCGGCGCCTCGACACCCGCATCGACGAGCTCAATGATCGTTTGACCGGACTCGACCCGTCGAGCGAAGGCCATTCCGAAGTGCTCCGGGAGTTGATAGCTTTACAGCAGGAGCGCCGGGCTCCATCCCCATGAACCAGGACCTGAATCGAGTCACCGCAACCCTCATCAAAAGAGCCAACCACCGCGGCTTCTTGACGATGGCCGAGGTCCAGCAGGAGCTGGAAGAGATCGACGCACCGGGCGAGGCTTTCGAGGCCGTCGCCGACGAACTCCGGGCCAAGGGCATCAAACTCATGGAGGAGGGCCCCGGGGTAATTCAAGAGGAGATCTCGGTCAGTCAGATCCCGGTGTCAGACCCGGTGCGGCTGTATCTCAACGAGATCGGTCGGTATTCGCTCCTCACGAGTCAGCAGGAGGTCGAGCTCTCGATGGAGCTGGAGCGCGGGGGCAGGGCGTCAGCCCGACTCTCCGCCGAAGTCGACCTGGCTCCCGAGGACCGGGCCCTGCTGGAGCAGGAAGTTCGGGCGGGTCACCTGGCGCATCAGCAGCTCGTCCAATCCAACCTGCGCCTCGTGGTCTCCCTGGCGAGACGCTACGTGGGGCGCGGGATGGGCCTCCTCGACCTCATCCAGGAGGGAAACCTCGGGCTGATTCGCGCGGTGGAGCGGTTCGACTACCGCCGCGGCTTCAAGTTCTCCACCTACGCCACCTGGTGGATTCGCCAGGCGATCTCGAGGGCCATCGCCGACCAGGGGCGGACCATCCGCATGCCCGTGCATGTCCTCGACGCGGTCAACAAGCTGACCCGGTCCAAGCGGGAGCTGACCCAGGTGTTGGGCCGGCCGCCGACAATCGATGAGCTGGCGTCCGACCTGGAGCTGGATGTGGATCGTGTCGTGGAGTTGAGCCGCATCGCCATGGACACGGTGTCGCTGGAGACGCCGGTGGGGGAGGACGACGACGGGACGCTCGGCGACCTGGTTGAAGACGTCGATTCCGAGCGCCCTGCCGACGCTGCGAGCTTCGCATCGCTTCAGGACCAACTCGCCGAAGCTCTCGAAGGTCTGAGCCAGCGGGAGCGCGAGGTGCTGATCATGCGGTTCGGTCTCGCCGACGGTCGGATGCGCACTTTGGAGGAGGTCGGCGCCCACTTCAACGTCACCAGGGAACGAGTGCGCCAGTTGGAGACCAAGGCCCTGGCCAAGCTCCGCCACCCGGACCGCTCCATCAAGCTCGAGGGGTTCCTCGAGGGCAGTTAGTGGTGCCCCGCTTGGAATCCGGCTACTCGGCCGGGCGTTGGTAACCTTGATCCCGTCACGAGTTGACGTACCTTCCGCGGTAGCTCAATTGGCAGAGCAGTGGACTGTTAATCCATGTGTTGGAGGTTCGAGTCCTCCCCGCGGAGCATTCGAGGCCTGCCCCATGCACGGGCTTTCTACGAACAGCTGACCCAACGAGTGTCCGGTGTGGCCAACCTGTAACCATGGGTGTCGATCGAGGTCCGAGGCTGCGGAAGGCCGGTTGCGGGGCGGGTGGGGCAGGCCGATTCCGGGTCTGCGATGCCGTCGGCGGACGGATCTCAGTGCTGAATGGTCCACGGACATCCCGGCCACATATCCCATCACGCGGCAGTAGTTCCGAAATCGCCCGTGAGCGGTTAGCCGGTGTCCCACCGTAAAGGGTTCGAAGTTGATACGGATTCCGTCCTCGCCATAGGGCTCTCCGCGGAGGGACTCCACCACCACTCTTGCAGCGCTCAGCTCGTTCGGCGTTGTCGCGGCGTTCCAATTGAGGTAGACGCATATCTCACACCTGGTGAAAGTTGGGGACGATCAGACCAGCACCCGGGGAGTCAGGACGCCCGGAACTGAAAAACAGGGCAAATACCTTTCTGGGAGCTGGTGGTACAAGCACTTTCTTGTGTCTTAGCTTGTTTTGGTGTCGATTGCATCGAGGACCAACTCGATGAACGCCCGGAGGTCTTGTTGTCCGCCATTGCTGAGAATAGCCACGGTGAGACCGTCGGATTGATCGTGAACGGCTATGGCCCCGGATCCGCCGTCGTGCCCGACCAAATGTCTTCCGCCGAGGTCGAAATGGAATACTCCCAACCCGTATTTGAATGGGCATCCATCTCGGTCACCCAACGGTTCCGGGCAGGGGAGGGACGCCATCACCTCGGTGTCCAACATCGTTTCCAGTGTCTCGGGACGCAGTACCTCACCTGAGAACAGCGCGTCCGCGAACCGGGCGGCATCAGTCGGCGTGGTAACGAGAGTGGGAAAGAGAGGCAGCGACTGTTTGAACAGCTGAAGTGGCTCAACCGGAGCTTCTGTCGCGGGATCGTAAATGAGTGCGTATTGGGCTGGCAACGACTCTGTGGAGGTAGACGGGTCTATCACAGACGTGTTAGTCAGGTCGAAGGGATCAATGATTTGTTCGGTGAAGATGTCTTCGATGTGCTGTCCGGTGACAGCCTCGAGGAGCGCTTCGACGATCACGTAGTTGCCGTCGGCGTAACTCCAGCAAGTCCCCGGCTGACAGACTGGAGGCGGTATCCGCTCCATCCGATCTTCGAGCGACAAGTGCCGACCGTAGTCGGCGTCGGCCGTGTACGTTTGAGGCAGGCCCGTGGTGTGGGAGAGCATTTGGCGAAGTGTGAATGATTTGGCGTGGTCGAGTGACTCGGGAAGCGGCACTTGGTCGCGGATCGGTTCGTCGAGAACCAACTTGCCCTGATCCACCAAACGGAGGGCGATCGCGGACACGTACATCTTGGTAACGCTCGCCACCCGAAACTGGGTGTCCGCAGTCACCGGCTGTTCGGTTTCGACGTCCTCGACGCCATGAGCGACGTCGATCAAATCACCGTGTTGGATCACCGCCACGCCAGCACCGGCCACCAGGTGATCGGCCATGAACTCGTCGACGGCTGACTTGAGTTGGGCCGCAAGCGCCGCGCTCGATGGCTCGCAACTCGCAAGGAGTACTCCGACCAGAAATAGGGTGACAATCTTCGAGCCGCGCAGCAATCTACGACGCAACCTCGCCTCCTTGGGCAGGAGCTAATCCTAGAGTTGCTGATGGATCCCGTCGATCGGCCGGACAGCTCGCCGCCCAGCCGATTGGATGCATAGCGGGCAGCAGCGCCATCCTCCTTCGACCCGGGTTCCGACTCGGGTTCTAGTGACATGTGTTGTTGGTTCGACTCCTACCCGCGGAGCCCTCGAAAGCCAATGTCTGTGGGCACTTCGCCGATGAACGTATGTTCCCTCCTACGTCGAGGGGATGGGTGTAGAAGGCTCGAAGCTATGCGCCTCGGCGTCTGTGGAGAGGTTCGCGGTCATGGGCCACCTCGATGAGTGCCGCCGGTAGGTCATTGCTCGAGATGTCACGCACCGACGACCATATTCGAGAGACTCCGTCTCCGATTGATTCGGCTGGCGAGGGTCAGCTAGAGGCCTTCGGCGACCGCCTGTGAGCGGAGGAACCCCGCAACGCTGTGTTGCCTGACAACAAGGTCAGCCCCTGGCACTCGTCGCAAGGCTGACAGCGCTTTTTCGCTTGGGGCCCCATAGATCTCGAATCCCTGAGTCTCGATGAACTCGAACGCACGCTGGGACCGTTCCGAAGCCCCCTCCATATGTGCATCCATCGCTTTGGCATCCGGGAACACATGGACGAAATGGATTTCGGTCCAATCCTCATTGAAATATCCATACTGCATGAAGGTCCTCGGTTTCTCCGCCTCGATAACCGGTATGGCCGTCCGGGTCATCTCCTTGAAGGCTTCGAGCTTCCCTTGCTTGATCTTGCTGTGACTGATGAACACGATTGCGGGCACCTTGGTTACCTCCTTCATGGGTGGGGGGCGGACTGGGCTCCCTTGCCCAACGGCTGCCCGAAGACCGGGCAGGATCTAGATGCAGCCATCTGTGTACCGGGAAGGTCCTAGCTGTAGCCATTGGTGTAGCCATACTGGACCGCACGGGGCAGCTCTGGCTCACACCAGATGTTACGAGACTCAGACAGGACCGCCCTAAACAGCCCTGGCCAGAACCAGAGAACATAGGTACGGGGGACTGTTAAACCATGTGTTGGAGGTTCGAGTCCTCCCCGCGGAGCCCACCTACCCCACATGAGACGGGCGCTGAAGTCTTCGGCAAGATCATCTACCGGAGACATAACTACCACTTCCGGCCGGCGAGGATCTCGATGTATCTGGAGCGATATCACGACATCGAGGTCTCCACGTCTGGGGTGTGGCGGATCCTGAAGCGTCTCGAGTTGAACCGGCTGCCCAGCTCGCAACGTCACAAGACCTACGAGAAGGAGGCCGGCTGAGCCCTACTCAACGTCCCTGTGACGTTAAGCCTTTTCGCCTCGTCTGTCGCCCGGGGCGGCACCTGTCACCCATTTGGCTGTCTGGGCGGTCTCTCTAGATAGATGATGAATCACTCCCCACTCTCCCACAGAGTCCCTCGGTCCTCGTCATTGAGATTGTCGTTGTGAAGGGCAGCTCCTCTGCGCTGCACTGGTCCGCCCTGCGGTCCGTCATAGCCGTGGCGATGGTTGCTGTGATGTCGGGGTGCGAC
>CAZGWX010000231.1:0-3648 GCA_964529515.1 uncultured Acidimicrobiaceae bacterium | reverse complement strand
GCGACGCCGACGCCGAGCCCGAGCAGGCCTACGGGGCACCACGACCCGACTACCCCGAGGACGCCGACCTGAATGACATCCTCGCTAGCCGCATCGCCGAGCTGTCCCGGCTCGGCCCGATCAACCCGCTGGCCGCCGAGGAATACCGGGAGCTGTCCGAGCGCCACGAGTTCATCACCGCCCAGGTGGCCGACGTCGAGAGCTCCCGTACCGAGCTCCGCAAGGTGATCGCCGCCCTCGACGATGAGATCGAACAGACCTTTCGCCAGGCCTTCGAAGAGGTGGCGACTGCGTTCGAGCGCTACTTCTCGGTCCTCTTTCCAGGCGGCAAGGGACGGGTCAGGCTCGCCGACCCCGACGACCGTGCTTCCGGGGTCATCCTCGAGGCCCAGCCGATGGGCAAGAAGGTCACGCAAATGACGCTGCTTTCCGGTGGCGAGCGCAGCCTCGCCGCGTTGGCGTTCCTGTTCTCAGTGTTCGAGGCTCGCCCCAGCCCCTTCTACGTGCTCGACGAGGTCGAGGCTGCCCTCGACGACGTCAACCTCCGCCGCTTCCTCCGGATCGTCGACGAGTTCCGGGGCAAGGCGCAGCTCATCGTCATCACCCACCAGCAGCAGACCATGGAGGCCGCCGACGTGCTCTACGGAGTGACGATGGAGGCCGGCGGTTCGTCTCAAGCCTTGCGCAAGGACATGAGCCACGCCATGGTTCGCTCCGCCTGATGCCTGACACACCGGTACTGGTCGCCATCGTCGTCGCCGTCCTCGTGGCGGTGGCGCTCGTCTGGTGGCTACGGAGCAGAAAGTCCGTTTCGACGTCGATCCCGACGGTCTCACGTGGCCCGAGGTGGGGCCGCGCCCTCAGCCGGGTCTGGGGGGAGTCGGTGGACGACAACACTTGGGAGCAGCTCGAGGAGGCTCTTCTGGGCGCCGACGTTGGCGTGGCCGCCACCGACCGCGTCGTCTCGTCCGTCCGCTCTCGCCGCCCATCGGATGTATCGGAGGCCCAGCGGATGGTCGCCGAGGCATTGAATGCCGAGTTCGCCAAGGCGGACCGCGGTCTCGACCTCACCGGCGATCCGGCCGTCGTCCTCATCGTCGGTGTCAACGGGTCCGGAAAGACCACCACCATCGCCAAGCTGGCCCGTCGTTTCACCGGGGCGGGCAAGACGGTCCGTCTCGCCGCGGCCGACACCTTCCGGGCAGCAGCGGTGGACCAGCTCACAATGTGGGGCGAGCGGCTCGGAGTCCCGGTCTCGGCCGGTGCCGAGGGCGCCGACCCGGCATCGGTCGTGCACGAGGCGACTTCTACGGCCCGGATCGAGGGTGCGGACGTTGTCATCGTCGATACCGCCGGGCGCCTCCACTCCAAGCGCAACCTGATGGAAGAGCTGTCCAAGGTGCATCGGGTGGCCACCCAGGCCGGCACGGTCTCCGAAGTGCTCCTGGTGCTCGACGCCACAGCAGGACAGAACGGTCTCGCCCAGGTTCGGGAGTTCGCCGCGTCGGTCCCGCTGACCGGGGTGGTGTTGTCCAAGCTCGACGGGACGGCAAGGGGCGGCATCGTGGTGGCAGTTGAGAACGAGCTCGGTGTCCCCGTGAAGCTGGTCGGCACCGGCGAGACGGCCGACGATTTGGAGGATTTCGACCCCGTGGCCTTCGTGGCAGACTTGACGGCGAGATGAAACCCGAGGACCTGGCCGAACTGGCGCGAGGGGCCGCCGAAAACGCTTATGTGCCCTACTCGAATTTCCGGGTCGGCGCCGTGGTGGTGGGGGCGGGGGGAGAGGCGTTCTTGGGCGCCAACGTGGAGAACGCGTCGTATCCCGTTTCGTCCTGTGCCGAGGCGACGGCAATCAACACCGCGGTGGCCGCCGGCGTGCGCAAGATCGACATCGTGGCCGTGGCTTGCATCGACGCCACCGAGCCCGAGTCCACCTACCCGTGCGGCCGGTGTCGTCAGATCATGTCGGAGTTCGGTGTGGACACGATCATCGTCACCGGGCCCGCAGGCTCAGAGATCCGCACTCACACGCTGGACGAGCTGCTCCCACACCGCTTCGTCCTTTAGCTTTGTCCCCCGGAGCGCAGCGAGGGGGGAAGGTTCCTGCCGGCCGCGGAACGAGGCCGGGAGGTAGGGGGCAGTAGTTCCCCACAACAAGACCTCTCGCGCGGGAAGTCCTCTGTAGAGATCTGCGTCCCCCTACCCCACTCCGTGGGGTCCCCTTCCCCCAGCTGCGCTGGGGGACAAAGCCCTACCTGGACTCCAGTGCCTCGATCAGCCTCGGGAGGATCTGTTGCACGTCGCCCACGATCCCCAGGTCGGCCACACCGAAGATGGGCGCGTCCGGGTCCTTGTTGATGGCGATGATCGTCGTCGAGTCCTTCATCCCCACCAGATGCTGCATGGCGCCGGAGATACCCACCGCGATGTACACATCAGGTTTGACCGTCTTTCCGGTCTGGCCCACCTGCTTGGCGTAGGGGACCCACCCCGAGTCGACGATGGCGCGGGTGGCGCCGGTAGCAGCCTTGAGGGGCTTGGCGAGACGCTCGACGAGCTCGTAACCCTCCGCGCTCCCGAGGCCGCGCCCGCCCGACACGACGACCTTCGCGTCCCCGAGTTGTGGGCCTTCCCGCTCCTCGACGTGGCTCTCGGTCACCTTCGCCTCGGCTGCTCCGGCGTCGGGGAGTTCGAGGGTCTCGGTGGCCGCCGGTACACCGCCGGCCGGTTCGACGGGATAGGTTTTCGGACGCACGATCACGATCGCCGGCCGCGCTTCCATTGACACCGTGGCAATCCGACTGCCGCCGAACAGCTCGTGGTCGGTCTCGGCACCGTCGTCGGACAGCTGCACGGCATTTGCATTGGAGAGGACGCCCACTCCGAGACGGGCGGCGAGCCTCCCGGCCACGTCGCGGCTGTTCAAGGATTGGGCGAAAAGGATGATCTGTGGCGACTCGGACGTCGCGCGTTCCGCGAGGGCGGCGGCGACCGGTGCCGACGGCAAGCGATCGCCCGCATCGGCGATCAGAACCCGCGCCGCACCATGGTCGCCGAGGATGGCGGCCGCGTCGTCCGACGCCGACCCCAGGTATACGGCGGTGACGTCCCCGAGTTCCCTGGCTCGACTCATCAACTCCAGGCCGGAAACGGCCGGAGCGCCGTCTGCGGACTCGACGAAGACCCATACCGACATCTCAGATCACCTTCCTCTGCTCGAGGAGCTCGATGATGGCGAGGTGAGCGGTGCCGTCGTCCTCGATCTTCCGGCCTGCTTGCCGCTCAGGTGCGGGGGAGACGTCTTTCACCGTCTGGCTGACCGACACTTCGACGCCCAGGTCGCCCACTGTGAGCGTGTCCACCGGCTTCTTCTTGGCGTCCATGATCCCCTTGAAAGTCGGGTAGCGGGGCTCGACGACGCCCGCCGTCACGGACACGAACGCTGGCAATCCCGAGGTGACCACGTCGTAGCCGACCGCGGTCTGCCGGTCGATGGTGACGCCGTCCGCCGACGCCTCGACCTTTGTGGCATAGGTGAGGGCGGGGACGCCGAGCATCTCCGCCATCATCTGCGGCACCACCCCGCTGTAGCCGTCGGTGGACTCCGTTCCTGCGATCACGAGGTCGTAACCCTCCTTCTCGATC
>CAZGWX010000230.1:0-2720 GCA_964529515.1 uncultured Acidimicrobiaceae bacterium | reverse complement strand
GGCATAGGGCCCGTACGAGCAGCGCGTGAGCATGACCTGGTTGGTGATGGCGGCACCGTCGACCAGCCAGCCGATCGTTCCCATGTCGGCCCAGCTCAGCGTGGGGTAGTTGAAGATCGACGAGTACTTGTGCTTGCCCTGATGCAACAACTCCTGGAGCTCGTCCCGGCGCACTCCCAAAGTCTCTGCCGCGGAGTACAGGTACAACCCGTGGCCCGCCTCATCCTGGACCTTGGCCATGAGGATGGCTTTGCGATGCAGGCTCGGGGCGCGGGAGATCCAGTTGCCCTCGGGCTGCATGCCGATGATCTCGGAGTGGGCGTGCTGGGCGATCTGGCGGATCAGCGTCTGCCGGTAACCCTCCGGCATCCAATCGGCCGGCTCGATCTTCTCCTCGGCATCGACCAGCGCCTGGAAGCGGTCCTCGGGTGTCATACCATCAGCTTAACCAAACGACCGTTTGTTTGGGTCAGCTCGGGCGATTAGAGGAATCGAACGATCGCCGCCACCGCCAACACCGTCGATGTCTGGGTGACCAAATAGGTACGTGCGTTGGACTGCATGGCGGACCGGATCTCGCGGATGTCGGTGCGCATCTCGCTCAGCTCGGACCGTACGGACGAGATCCCCGACCGGAATTCTGCGCGGAGCTCATCCCGGACCTCGTAAAGATCGGTCTTGGTCGCGGGTTCTCCGGTGTACATCGCCATGAGTGTCGTTGCCGGCTCGTAGCCGAGGACCTCCTGGAGGCGAGAATACAGGGCTTCGCGCTTTGCTTCTGTTGTCACGGACATTCCTTCCCCGTCCTCCGAGAATGAAGGTACAGACTGGGTGTCACACATCTAGAGACATTTCGAGGAACCGAACGCTGCCGTCGCAGCATCGAAATCGCATGAAGCGCCCGATTCTCCTCTTGGCAGCGGTTGTCGCCCTTTTGTCCCTGGCACCTCGACCGGCCCTCGGTTGCTCTTGTATGGAGCCGATGGACCCGGCCGGTCTCCTCGACCAGGCCGGCGGTGCCTTCGTAGGCACCCTGGTGGAGAAGACCAAAGGTGCGCCTGACCAGTTCAACGCGGTCTATGTGTTCGAGGTATCCCAGTGGGTCAAGGCCGATCTCGGCTCCACCGTCGAGGTTGTCTCCGGTATGGACAGTGCCAGCTGCGGCTGGGAACAGCCCACGGGTGAGGAGGCGGGCATCCTGCTCTACGCCGACGGGGCCAACCTGACCTCCGGCTTGTGCAGCATGCTCGATCCGGCGGTCCTGGCCGAGTTGGGCGCGACCTACCAACCCGGTCCCACAGCGGTGCCGGCACTATTGCCCCAGGACCTGGGTCTCGATCCGGTCGACGGCGCTGAGTCGTCAAACGCGTCGATGATCGCCCGGGTCAGCCTCGGCGCCCTCGCCGTGGCCGGACTGGCGGCCGTCGTCATCAAGAGACGATCGACCCAAACACGTTGACCCACGAGCCAAACGTCTCTGGGGGTTCGACAGATCGGCAGTGACCAGGGTCGTCTGCGATCATCGAAACCCTCATGAAGCGATCGGTGCTACTCCTCACGCTGGTGACAGTCCTAATCACCGGACTGGCTCTGCCCTCCCACGGGTGCACGTGTTCGCTGGGTGACGGGCCGGCCGACATGCTGGACGCCTCAGGAGGCGCATTCGTCGGGACCCTGTCTATGAGGATCGAAGAGCAAACGGAGATGACTTATCACTTCGAAGTACGCCAATGGGTCAAGTCCGACCTCGGGCCAGACATCGAAGCAGTGGTGAGCCACGAGACGGCTTCCTGCGGCTGGGAGGAGCCCTTGGAAGGTGAGCCACTCGGCGTTCTCCTCAACCCCAGGAACGGCCAGCCCATACCGAGCGTGTGCACCACACTCGACGACGAGGAGATGTTGAGGGCAGCAGAGACCTACGAACCGGGACAATTTGCGGCGGACCCGCTCACACGGTCCGACATCGGTCTCGAGTCCGAGAGCCCCCAGCCACGAGGCGGGATCGTCACTGCCCGGATCGCCCTGGGGGTGATCGCGGCGGCCGCGGTCGCCAGTGCGACCGTGGCGGCGATCCGAAGACGCCCGGCCCGGGCCAAGCGATAGCGTGCCGTCAAGATGCGGCGGGTCGTAGCTCTCCTCGTGATCGCCGCCACGATGGTCGGGCTCACCCCCGGGCCGGCGTGGGGGACCGAGTCCGGCGATAGCACGTTCGTGGCCCGGCTGACCCTCGGAGTACTCCTGATGCTGGCAGCAGGCGTCGTCGCGTGGCGGAAGCGCTCAGCCGAACAAGAGTGACAGGCAGGTGAGGCCCCCGTCGGCCTTCTGGAACTCGGTCGTATCCGCCCAACCGACCTCGTAACCTGCTCCCTGAAGGGTCCCGATGGTCAGCGGGCTGTTGGCGGTGACGATGATCCTCCCGTCGTGAAGACGAAGCGCGCTCCCCTTCTTCTCCGATGGCGGCTTCTCGATGAGGCGATAGCCCACGAAGACCGAAGGGTCGGTGCAGTCGGAGGCGATCAGAATCGACTCGTCATCGAGTGCGGCCACCGCCGACTTGAGGTGGAGCACCTTCGCCACCGGCGCCGCGACCACCCGAAAACCGCCGACCGACGCCAGCTCGGCGAATTGGGCGATGGCAGCGTCGTTGGTCCGCGCGGAGCGACCGATGAACACGGTCGACCCGATCCGCATCACGTCGCCACCGTCCATGGTGCCCGGTT
>CAZGWX010000229.1:0-4008 GCA_964529515.1 uncultured Acidimicrobiaceae bacterium | reverse complement strand
TGAGGCCGATCTGACCGGCCTGCACATCACCGGCCTCGACCTCGGAGGTGGAGGTCGGGTCCAGTTTGGACAGCCCCTCCGGGCGACCGACATCGACGTGCGCGGCAACTTCACGCTGGTGTTCCCGGCGAGTTCGGCGGTGCGGGTCGTGGGTCAGGCCACCGTTCCGCCGGGTTGGGCACAGGACAGCGAGGGTTGGTCGTCGCCCAACGCCGGGGCGGGGTGGGTCGTCAGGGTCGCTACCGGTGCCACCGTCGTCGTGGGCACCGAGGGGTAGTATCCCGCCGTGCCGTCCGACCGTCTTCGCAGGGTCGCCTTCGTGGTGTGGACGGCTGTCGGAGTTGCCGCGCTCGGCTGGGTGCTCATCCGTGTCGCCGCATCGGTGCGTGTCATCTGGCTGCCGATGGCCTTCGCGTTCGGCTTGGTCCTCCTCCTCGAACCCACCGTTCGCTGGCTCGAGCGCCGGGGGATCCACCGAATCGTGGCCACCTTCCTGTCGTTCCTCGGGCTGGTCGCCTTCCTGGTGGCGGTCGGGGCCGTCGTCTATCCCACCGTCCAGGCACAGATCACCGATTTCGCCCAGCGGTTGCCCGAGCTTTACGAGGGGTTCCTCGCTTGGGCCGGGGACCTCGTGGGCAGGTTCGGCTGGGATCTCGACGACCTGTTGGGCGGTGGCGCCCTCGAGGAGTGGCTCAACGATCCGGCCAACCAGGAGACCATCCAGAACCTCCTCATTGGCTTCGGTTCCGGCGCCGGACTGCTGATCCGGGGCGTCACCGAGACGGTCGTCATCGCTCTCCTGGCCCCGGTGCTCGCGATCTACATCCTCATCGACTTACCCCGCTTCAAGACGAACGCGGTCAACCTCACGCCACCCTCACATCGGGAAGAAGTGGTTTACGTCGGGCGCGACGTCGCCACGGCGATGGGCTCTTTCGTCCGGGGCCAGCTGCTCGTGGCGCTTATCGTGGGCATCGCTTCCTCCATCGGCATGTGGATCATCGGCCTGCCGTTCTGGCTCCTGGTCGGCATCATCTCGGGCCTCTTGAACATGATCCCGTTCCTCGGCCCGGTCGCCGGTGGGGCACTCGCCTTTGTCATCTCATTGATCAACGCCGACCCCTGGCAGGGGGTCCTGGCCGTGGCGATCTACACCGGGATCCAGCAGGTCGACAACCACATCATCACGCCCCTGATCCAGCGCACACGGGTCCACCTATCGCCCTTCGCCATCGTCATCGCCCTCGTCATCGGTGGGTCGGTCGCCGGCCTGCTCGGTGTCCTCGTGGCCGTGCCCGCGACTGCCGCCATTCGCATCATCGCCGGGCACCTCTGGCGCACACGCATCCTCGGCCAGTCCTGGAAGGAAGCGTCGGAGGCGATGATCGAGGTCACACCGCCGCCGGAACGGCTGGCCCGCCTCACCCGACGGAGCGATCAGGAGCGCCTGTTCGACACCCAGGAGCTGTCCCCGGTCGATCTCGACGACGAGTCCAGTTCCTCGAAATAACCATTTCCCACACATCAACCCCGCACAGCGCGTAGCGTTCGGAAATGGCCGGCAGCGTAGAAGTCCTCGAGGAGGCAGGGGTCGACAGACCAGCCCCTGGCGACGGCCGGCGCCCATGGATGGTGCCGGTGGCCGCATTCGTCGTCGGTGCGTTCGCCGGTGCCGTGTTTTTCGGCCCGGTCGTGGCGCCTTCGCCCGCAGAAGTGACTCTTCCGGACGACACTCCCGCGGCGCCCCTCGCACCTGGCGAGGAGGACGGGGCGATGGGCGCAGCGCGAGCCGTTCCCGGCTTCGAACACGCCGTGGTGGCGATCGTCGAGGGCCCCTCGGGTGTGGACTATCTGCTGTGGCCGCCGGCGCGCTCACCGGACACGATCGGATTGCCCGTGACCGACGCGCGTACTGTCACGATCGACCCTTCGGGTCTGTGGCTGGGGTTGCTGACACCTCTTCCGGACGCGGACGGGAGTCTCCTTTCCTCAGGTCGGACAACGGGCATTCGGCCGGTGAGCACCGGCGTCGACAGTTACGCCTGGCACGACTCCGCCCTGGGGAGGATGGCCATCCTCCGCCATGACGGGGATTCCTGGGCGATCTACGAAGTTGCGGCCTTCCCCAGTCCGGAGCTGGCTGCAGAGCTCGGTCCGACTGATCCTGGGACTCTGGTCGGCTTCGGCCCGTGGGGCTGGGCACTCCAGCGAGCGACTTCCTTCGAAGTGCTCAATCCCGATGGCCGCCAGGAGTTCGTCGGCCAGTTCCTCGACTCTTCTCCAGAGGGCTTCCTGGTCGTCGACCGGGGGAGCGTGCAGTTCGCCTCTGGGGGTGTCACGGTGGAGCTGCTGACGACGGACGCCATCGCCGCCCGCCTCTCGCCCGACGGGAAGCGGGCAGCAGTGCTCGACGCCGACGGGGTCACGATCGTGGGCATCGACGGCGGGAGTGAGCAGCGATTCGAGCTGTCTCCTGAGGCCCGCCAGTTCGAGTGGGCGGGCGATCGTTTCATCGTTGTGCCTCGGTCGCCGCGAGGCATCTGGATCCTCGACACCGAGACCGGTGAGGTCTCGGCTCATCTCACCGAGTCCCGGGTTTCGTGGGCCGGAGTCATCTCCCTCCGTTCCTAGACTCGCCCGGTGCCTTCAGTACATGTCCTCAGCGCCGGCTACCTGGGCGGCCGTGTCGGTTCGTCCGTCTCGCTCATCGAGGCCGACGGCGCGCTGATCGTGGTCGACCCCGGAATGGTCGCCTCCCGGGCGTCCATTCTCGACCCTCTCGCCGCCCTCGGGCACACACCTGAAGCGGTGACTGACGTGGTCATTTCCCACCACCATCCCGATCACACGATCAACATCGCACTCTTCCCCAACGCCGCGGTTCACGACCACTGGGCCACATACCGCAATGACGAGTGGACCTCACGTGCCGCGGAGGGGGTCGGACTCGCCCCTGGCGTCACACTGTGGGAGACCCCCGGACACACGCCCCAGGACATCACCACCCTGGTCGAGACGGACGACGGGGTGGTGGCTCTCACTCATCTCTGGTGGACCGCGACCCATCCGCCCGAGGACCCCTATTCGACCGACCCCGAGGCCCTCCACGCCGGACGCGCCCGGGTGCTCGAAGTAGCCCGCCTGGTGGTCCCCGGACACGGTCCGGCATTCATCCCCGACGAGACGACGCCCCACTGATGGCCGGCACAGGGCCGGTCGAGGAGATTGCCCCCAAGGACTCTTATCTGCGGGCCAGTGAGGGTTCGGTGATGGCCGTGTTCGACGACGGATTGGTGCTCGACCGCACCGTCTTCTACTCACGGGGTGGGGGCCAGCCCGGCGACGTGGGGATCATCCGATGGGACGGCGGATCGGTCGAGGTGATCGACACCTTCCGTCGAGACGGTGTCCCCTTCCATCAGGTCGGACCGGGCTCGGTGTTGCCCGATCCCGGCATTCCGATCGAGGGTGTCATCGACTGGGAGCGCCGTTACCTCACCATGCGTACCCACACCGCACTGCACGCCCTGTCCGGTGTGGTCTTCAGGGATTTCGGGGCCAAGGTGACCGGCGGCAACATGACGCCCGGCGAGGCCCGCATGGACTTCGAGCTCGACGGCATAACGGTCGAGTTCGGGAAGATGGTCGAGAACCGGCTCAACGCCGAGCTCGTCAAGGGCTACCCGACGGAGATCATCGAGATGGCTCGCGAGGAGGCATTGAAGGATCCCGACTTGATCCGCACCAAGGTGAACCTGATTCCCGAGTTCGTCAAGGAGATACGGGTCGTCGATATCGTCGGGCTCGATCGCCAGGCCGACGGCGGCACCCATGTGGCTTCCACTCTGGAGGTGGGCCGGGTCGAGGTGGTGAAGACGGAGTCGAAGGGGCGGGAAAACAAGCGGATGCGCATCCGCTTGATCTGACAAACAGAATTTCTCCCCCATTCATGGGGGAGTACCCGAGCGAAGCGAGGGGGAGGGGGTCGGTTCCCAAGTCATGTCCGGC
>CAZGWX010000228.1:0-7260 GCA_964529515.1 uncultured Acidimicrobiaceae bacterium | reverse complement strand
TCCGCCTCGAACTGCTCCCACCGGGCCATTGCCCCAAAGATAAACGCGGTCAGCGCAGGCTGAACGGTGGGTAGTCGTCCGTGACCAGGAAGAACGCATAGGCCTCGACACGAAGAAACCACCGGCCCACACCCACGACGTAGTCGAACAGCCCCTTGGGGTACCGGCCCGTGAACAGGATGGCGAACCACGCCGCGACCACAGCAACGACTGCCCCCATGACAAGGAAAACCAGTACCACCAGGTGCGGAATGACCAGGATCCATTTCACGAGCGGGAGCCACCGGTTCAGGTCACGCTCCACCTCCGGGTAGTCCAGGTCCAGGTGGACCGACTGATCTTCGGTGGTCGACGGATACTTATCAGTGAGGAGCGCCATGTAGGCCCCTACTCGGGTGGAGAAGCGGGCGAGCTCCCTCGTGAAGTCGAACCACCACCTCGGGTACTTCTGTCGGACCGCGATCATCAGGGCGGTGGCGACGAAGATCCCGCCGACGATCCCGCCGCCCGAGCGATAGACGACGTCGAGGGTCTCCCCTGTCGAGTCGACGACCTTCACGGTCTCGCTCGTGGTGACGGTGAGCAACGAGACGATGACCAGGATCGGGATTGCCCAGATGAGCCGAAAGAAGGTCGTCATCCGGTCCAGGCTCTCGGGGTAGTCGATTTCGAGCCGGGCGGCGTATCGCCCGGCGGCTTCAGTGGTCACAGGTCCTCCTCATAGCGTGGGCGCAAGGTACAGGCTCGAAGACCCCGGGGACCGAACAAGACCTGGATTCATCCGTGGATTCGTCTTTATCCCGCCGTGTCGGCCAGCCCTCGGAGCATGCCTCGGCTGTTCGGGCGTTGAGCCCTCCTAGGCTGGGCCGAGTGGACCCCGAGACTATCGGCACCGCCCTGCGCTCCCGGCGGGCCCAGCTGCAATCAGAGCTGCAGCGCCTGACCGAGCCCCCTGAGCAAAGTGCCGCCGTCGCCTTCGGCAAGCGCGTCGGGGACGGCACATCGGAGGCCGTGGAGCGCCTGGCAACCACCGCCATGGCCCGATCGCTTCACAGTTCCATCGAAGACATCGATCGCGCGCTGGAGAAGCTCGCCGAAGGGACATACGGCCGGTGCGACACCTGCGGCGGCGACATCGGCGAGGCCCGTCGGGAGGCCTTGCCGGCCAGCACTCGTTGCGTTAACTGCGCCTAGACCGGCAGCGGCGCTGATCCCCTTAGGGTATGGCCGCAACCACGAGGAGATCGCATGTCGAAGAGAGTCACCGCCAAGGTGTTCCACGCGGCGGAAGGTGTCGAGGACTGGAGAGTGCTCTTCTGGGGCGCCCACGCCTACTACCGAACCGGGTCGTTCCGCCAGGGTGTGGACTTCGTCGCCGCCATCGGCGACCTAGCCGACGAACTGGATCACAATCCGGACATCGACCTCCGCCCTGAGGGCGTCACGATCAAGACCTTCTCCAAGGTCAACGGGCACATGAGCCCAAAGGACATCGAACTGGCGCAGCGGATCCAGGTGCTCGCCTCCGAGCGCGGGCTCGAGTCCGACCCCTCCCAGCTCAAGGTGGTCGGTGTGGCTGTCGCTCAGGACGCCGACGCCGACGTGCGCCCGTTCTGGGCTGCCGTGCTCGGCTACGAATACCTGGACGCGGAGGACGCCATCGACCCCACCCGGCGAAATCCCCACTTCTGGTTCCACCAACTCGATCCACCGAAGCCGGGACGCGGCCGTTTCCACATCGACCTCAGCGTTCCCGCCCAGGAGGCCCAGGCCCGGATCGACGCCGCCATCGCCGCGGGTGGGCGGTTGGTCAGCAGCAACGAGCCACACTGGTGGACACTTGCGTCTCCGGACAACCATGGGGTGGACGTGGCGGCGTGGCCGGACATCGAGGACTTCGATGATCTCTAGAAGACGTCTCGGCGCCAACGGACCCGAGCTTCCGGTCGTGGGGCTCGGGACCTCGAAGCAGCTCGAGGAGGCAGCCGCCGACGGCAACGCCGACGCCCTGGTCAACGGCGTCCTCGACGCCGGCATGACGGTCTTCGACTCGTCCCCGATGTACGGGAGAGCGGAGCAGATCCTGGCCGACTCCCTCCGCGACCGTCGGGACGAGGCCTTCATCGCCACCAAGATCTGGACACCGTCCGGTGAAGAGGCCGAGACGCAGCTCGCCAACGCGGTGTCCTGGTATGGAGGCCGCGTCGACCTGATGCAGATTCACAATCTCGTGTCATGGCGGGTGCGTCTCGAGATGCTCGAGAAAGCCAAGGCCGAGGGCAAGGTCGGGATGATCGGGGCCACCCATTGGCAGGCGTCCGCATTCGACGAGCTGGAGACCGTGATGCGAACGGGCCGAATCGAACAGATTCAGATCCCTTACAACCCGCGGGAGCGAGAGGTGGAGGATCGGATCCTCCCTCTCGCCGACGAGATGGGGCTCGGAGTGCTGGTGATGCGGCCCTTCGCCGACGGGGGCCTCACCTCCAACCCTCCTCCGGCATCCGAGCTCGCCCCCCTCCGCGAGTTCGGCGCAGAGACCTGGGGGCAGGCCCTGATCAAGTGGGGACTCAGCGACCCGCGCTGCCACGTTTCGATCCCGGCGACCTCACGGCCGGAACGGGTGGCTGAGAATGGCGCCGGCGGGCAAGGCCCGTGGTTCGGACCGGAGGAGCGCGAGCTCGTGGCCCGACTCACCACGCGCTAGCCCGGCCTCGCCGAACCGCCGCGCCCTACCCTCCCCCCATGCTTCTGGAGAGGGAAGGACTGCTCGAGAGCCTTGCCGACCGCCTCGCCAAGGCCCGGGGAGGCAGTGGCTCTCTCATCCTGGTGGCCGGTGAGGCCGGGGCGGGGAAGACCGCGCTGGTGAGGGCTTTCGCCGACACCCGGGCCGACTCGACTCTGGTCCTCCTCGGTGCATGCGACCCGCTGACCACACCACGGCCTCTGAGCCCGCTCCACGACTTCTCCGAGGACCTGCCCGGGCTCGACCTCGACCGCGACCCACTGGCCATTTTCTCCGACGTCCTCGAGCGGGTGCGGCACACGATCCGTCCGGTGTTGATGATCGTCGAGGACATCCACTGGGCCGACGCGGCGACTCTCGACTTCCTCCGCTACATGGGGCGCCGCGTCGCCGACTCCAAGGCCGTCCTCGTCTGCACCTATCGGGACGACGAGGTCGGTCACATGCATCCGGCACGACAGGTCCTGGGTCAACTGATCCCGCTTCGGTCGACACATCGCCTTCAGGTACCCGCACTCTCCCTGAACGCCGTCACCAGACTCGCCGAGGAGAGCCCCCTCGATCCCGAGGATCTGTTGCGCCTGACCGACGGGAATGCGTTCTTCGTCACCGAGGTCCTCGCCAGCGGGGGCCGGCTCCCGACCACCGTCCAGGAAGCAGTGCTGGCGAGGGTGGCGCAGTTGGACTCCAGGGCCCGGCGCGTGGTGGAAGGAGTGAGCGTGGCGCCCCGGTCCCTCGAGATAGCCCATGCCGCGGCCATCGCCGACGCCTCGCTCGACGACGTCGACGCGGCACTGTCTGCCGGCGTCCTCGTTGGGGAGGGGCACCAACTGCGGTTCCGTCACGAACTCGCACGGGCGGCGGTGGAGGACGGATTGCCAGCGGCGCGCCGACTCGGCCTTCACGTTCGGATGCTGGAAATTCTCGAGGGGGCGGCACCGCCCGACCTGGCCCGCATCGCCCACCACGCCATCCGCGCCGGCCGATCCGACCTCGTCATCGAACACTCACCGCGAGCCGCCGCGGAGGCAGCAAAGCGAGGGTCGCCGCGGGAGGCCGTGGCGTTCTACAAGGCTGCCCTCGAGCACAGCGACGCCCTGGGTGAGGAGAAGACCGCGTTCATCCGGCTCAGGCTCGCCGACGAGCTGCGCTTCCTCGAGGAGATGGGGGCCGCCGAGGACGAGCTGAGGCTCGCCATCGACTATCTCCGCGCGGTCGGCGCGGTCGAGGAACTCGCCGATGCGCTGGGCAAGCTGCAGGGAGTGCTGTGGTATCTGCGAAGGATCGACGAGGGCTGGCCGCTCATGGAGGAGGCCATACAGATTCTCCGGCCTGGGGGCCCGAGCGAGATGCTGGCGTTCAGCCTCTACAGGGCGGCTCACAGCCACATGGTCGCCCGAAGAGCCGAGCCGGCCTTCTCGGTGAACGCGGAGGCTCGTCAGATGGCCGAACAGGTTGGCAGCGAGCGGGTGCAGTTCTTGACCCTGATGATCGAGGGGGCCAACCAGATCGTCATGGGAGACGCCACCGAGGGTGCCCGACTGCTCCGGGAGGCGGTCGTCTGGGCGGATCGAAGCGGCAACGACCGATACATCTCGGTGATTCTCAACATGTTCGGTTCGGGTGCAGGCGAAGCCCGGCTCTACGACGAGGCCCTGGCCATTCTCGAGCGAGAACTGGCCCACGACATCAAGCTGGACGCCGACGCCAACATCGCCTACGCCCGGGCATGGCAGGCGCGGATCGCCTTCGAGCAAGGGCGGTGGGACGACACGGTGACCTACGCAGAGATCGTCGATCGGACGACAGGCCTGCGGGAGGGCATGGCCCACATCACGGCCCTGAGCGCGCTGGGCCGCGTCCGCGTCCGGCGCGGCGACCCGGGCGGGGTCGAACTCCTCGAACGCATGACAGCCATTGCCAGTGAGCACGAAGTCCAACACGGGTGGAACGCGGTCTGTGGGCGGGCCGAGCACTTCTGGCTGGCCGATCGCCCCGAGGTCGGGGTCGCGGAACTGGAGTCGACCTTCTTGCGCGCCCTTGAGACGGACAGCCCATGGGGACGGGGCGAACTCGGCTTCTGGATGTGGCGGACAGGGCGTATCGGCGAGCCTCCCGATGGCGCCGCGGAGCCCTTCGCACTCCAAATGTCGGGCGAGTGGAAGAAGGCGGCCGATGCGTGGAGAAGGATCGGATGCCCCTACGAAGTGGCCCTGGCGCTGGCGGACGGCCCGACGGAGGCTCAGCTCGAAGCGATCTCCATCCTCGACCGTCTCGGTGCCCGCCCCCTCGGCGACAGGATCCGGAACCGGCTCCGCAGCCAGGGGATCGACCGGGTTCCGTCACGACCGACCGACCGGACGCTGTCCAATCCCGCGGGGCTCACCGATAGGCAGGTCGAGGTGCTGGGCTTGTTGGCCGACGGGTACGGAAACGAGGAGATCGCCTCCCGGCTGTACATCTCCAAGAAGACGGTCGAACACCACGTCTCGGCCATCTTCACCAAGCTGGGCGTGTCCAGCCGCGCCGAAGCGGCTCGCTCCGCTGCGCGCGTGGGGACCGCAAATGGGGGTCCCCCGGCCTCCGTATAGGGGTCGACCCCGACGACGGGACGAAGGCCGCTCCATACGTTCGCTGCAGTGCCGGAAACGCCGGCCGAGACAGAGGAGATGGACATGCCCCGTTACATGGTGGAGCGCGACTTCCCCGGAGGCCTCGAGATCCCGACGACCCACGAAGGGCGAAAGGCCATGCTGGGAGTCGTCGAGAACAACGGCACCGAGCAGGTCTTCTGGGTGCAAACATTCGTCACCGACGATCACAGCAAGACCTTCTGCGTCTACGACGGCCCCTCCCCCGAGGCGGTCCGGCGTGCGGCCAGTCTCAATGGCCTGCCCGTCGACCGGATCTCGGAGATTTCGGTCCTCGACCCGTACTTCTACGTGGGAGGCTGATCGTGTCCAAGAAGACAAACCGAGCCTTGTGGCTGGCCTTGGCCCTTGCCATGGTGACCACAGCATGCGGCGGCACCAGCGCCGACACGACCACGACGTCGGCAGCCCCCACAACCACCCAGCCGGAGGAAACGACTACTGCTCCGGCGCCGACGACCACCGCGGCCCCGGCCGGTGAGCACGGGCACGGAGGCGGCGAGGAGCCGGATCCCGACATCGTCGCGGCCACGCTGGCCACGGCCGGGTTCCAAGACGTGGCGACGGCCGAGGCGTCGGGTTACGGATCGACGATCGACGCTCTCGGCTGCTTCCACAGCGCGGAGGCCGGCGGGATGGGGCTCCACTATCTGAACGGGGATCTGATGGACGATCAGGTCGACGTGACCCAGCCTGAGGCCCTGGTCTACGAGTTGGATGCCAGCGGCGAGATCGCCGGCTTGATCGCCCACGAGTACATCGTCCCGGTCGAGGCCTGGACCTCAGAAGAGCCACCGAGCCTGTTCGGGATGGACTTCCATGAGCACTCGGTGCTGCCCCTCTGGGTGCTGCACGCCTGGCTCTGGAAGGAAAACCCCTCCGGGATGTTCGTGGATTACAACCCGAAGGTTCGGATGTGCCCCGAAGGGGTGCCGATCTTCGGTGTCGATCTTCCCTGACCCACTGCGAGGGAACTGAGGGAGGGGTGGGGTCAAGGCGCCACCCCTCCCGTTCCCCACCCAGTCGGCGGGCCTACCGTTGCCATCCGTGAGCCGGTTCCGTCTCTTTATCCAGTCCCGCCAGGGGCTCATCGCAGTGGTTTCGCTGCTCGCCATCGCCGCTCACTTCGTGCTCGCCTGGGCAGGAGCGTCTGATACCGCGCGGCTGGTCCCGCTCATCGCCATCGTCGTCATCGGCGGCGTCCCCCTCGTCTGGGAGATCACGAAGGACCTCATCGCCCGCACCCCGGGCGCCGACCTGCTGGCGGCCATCGCCGTCGTCACCGCGGTGCTCCTCGACGAGTGGCTGGTGGCGGCGATCATCGTCCTCATGCTCTCGGGGGGTGAGGCCCTGGAGCAGGCCGCCACCGCCCGCGCCACCCGGGTCCTCGAAGCCCTCGCCAAGCGCGCACCCACCTTGGCGCACCGACTTGTCGAAGCGGGGAGCGGTCGGACCGAAGACATCCCGGTCGAGGAGATCGTCGTCGGGGACCGCGTTCTGGTCCTCCCGCACGAGGTCTGTCCGGTTGACGGAGAGGTGATCTCCGGCCAGGGGACCATGGACGAGTCGTACCTGACGGGCGAGCCGTATGTGATCACCAAGTCGGTGGGCTCGGCGGTCCTCTCCGGCGCGGTCAACGGGGAGGACGCCCTGGTCATCCAGGCCACGAAAACGGCGGCCGACTCCCGCTACGCCCAGATCGTCGGTGTCCTGGCCGAGGCGGAGGCGAACCGCCCCCAGATGCGCCGCCTCGCCGACCGCCTCGGCGCCTGGTATACGGTCCTGGCGCTGGCGATGGGAGTCCTCGGCTGGGCGGTCTCTTCCGACCCGGAACGATTCCTGTCGGTCATGGTCATCGCCACG
>CAZGWX010000227.1:0-4721 GCA_964529515.1 uncultured Acidimicrobiaceae bacterium | reverse complement strand
GATGCCATCATCGTCACCCCCGTCACCGTCACCGACCTCATCAACGGGATGCTGATCTGGGGAACCATCCACCTCGCCTTCACCCTGAGCGTGTTCGCCATCATCGCCGCCATCTTTGGGGCCATCGACCTGGGCCCGGCCCTCATCGCCCTGGTGCCGGCGGTGCTGGGCGGGCTCGCCTTCCAGGCCACCGCCACCGCCATCACCTGCCGCCTCGAAGACGAGACCGGCCTGACGACGATGTTCCGCTTCGCCATCCTGCCCATGTTCCTGTTCTCGGGCACCTTCTTCCCCGTCTCCCAGCTTCCCGACTGGCTGGAGCCGGTGGCGGTCGCCACTCCCCTCTTCCACGCCGTGGAGCTGGTGCGCAAACTGGCACTCCCGGACGTGGGCGCCCCGGTGGTGACGTCGATCCCGCTGTGGGTGCACCTGGCCTACCTGTTGGTGATGACGGTCGTGGCCTGGCTGCTCGCCATCCGCTTCCTGCGCGAGAGGCTGCAGAAGTGACCGCCGGCACCCTCATCTCCGCTCCGGATCGGGTCCACACCGGGTCGCGCGCCCACCGGCTGCTGGAACGGAACCTGCTGGTTTACCGCCGCATCTGGAAGGTGATCTTCAGCGGCTTCTTCGAGCCGGTGTTCTACCTGTTCTCGATCGGGATCGGACTCGGGGCGCTGGTGGGCGACGTCACCGGCCCGGCGGGAGAGACCGTTTCCTATACCGCCTTCGTCGCTCCCGCCCTGCTGGGGGCGTCGGCCATGAACGGGGCGGTGCTGGAGTCGACCATGAACATCTTCTTCAAACTCAAGTTCGGCAACGTCTACCAGGGCATGCTGACCACCCCTCTGCAGCCACGGGACATCGCGGTCGGCGAGATCGGCTGGGCCCTGTTCAGGGGTGCCCTGTACACGACAGTGTTCTTGGGCGTGATGGCCGTGATGGGTCTGACGGACACCTGGTGGTCGTTGCTCACGATTCCCGGGGCCGTCCTCATCGGATTCGCGTTCGGATCGGTGGGCCTGGCCGCCTGCACCTGGATGCGATCGTGGCAGGACTTCGACCTGGTCTCGCTGGCCACGATGCCCCTCTTCCTCTTCTCGGCCACCTTCTTCCCGCTCGACGTCTACCCCCCGTTCCTGCAGGCGGTGGTCCGCTTCTCGCCGCTCTATCACGGCACGGAGTTGCTGCGGGCCCTGACGCTTGGGATCTTCGACCTGAGCCTTGTGGGGCACGTCGCCTACCTGGTGGTGATGGGCATCATCGGCGCCACCATCGCGTCCCGCCGCCTCGACGGCTTGCTGCGGAAGTAGCGGGCTACCAGACCTGGCGGTGCACGACGTCCTCGATAGGTCGTCGCGCCGGTTTCTCGATCGGGCGCATTGGACGATCCGCCGGCCGCCCGACGGAGAGGAGCATGGCGCAGTAGCGGTCGTCGGGGAATCCCAGGATCTCCCGGGCTAGGTCCTGGTCGGCAACCGAGGCGTGCCCCGTCCCCAGCCCGAGGTCTGCAGCCATGAGCATCATCGCCATCACCGCGTGACCAAGGTCGAACCAGGCGATGTTCCGTTGCCTCTCCGTCTCGGGCTCGGGGAGGACGAAAGCAATGGCTCCCGGCGCCCCGGCAACGTGCCAGGCCCCTTGCCAGACACCGGCGAGTCGCTGCAGCGGCTCGGGATCGGTGACGACGATGAAGTCCCAGGGCTGGGTGTTCTTCGACGACGGGGCCCGGCGCCCCGCCTCCAGGATCCGGTCGAGGTCGGCTTCAGACACCGGCTCCGATGCGAACTCCCTGACGTTTCTGCGTGCTCTGATTGCGTCCCAGGTCTCCATGGAAGGGACTGTAGAGGGGCCGTCTACAGTCGAGTGCGTGAGCAGGATTGCGGTGGTGGGCAGCTACGGCGTCGGCCTGACCATGCGGCTCGACCGCATGCCCATCGCCGGGGAAACCCTCTCCGGGGGCGTCTTTTCCTCCGGTCACGGAGGGAAGGGGTCGAACCAGGCCGTCGGTGCCGCCCGGCTCGGAGCCGACGTCTCCTTTCTCACGGCCATCGGCGACGACGTCATGGGGAAGGACGGTCAAGCACTCTGGGATGAAGAGGGGGTCGACGCCGGAAAGGTCGTCATCGTCCCTGGCGCCGCCACGATGGTCGGCGTCATCCTCGTCGAGCCCACCGGCGAGAACCGCATCGTCATCGCCACCGGTGCGCTGGACCATCTCGAGCCCGACCACGTCGAGTCGTTCCGCCCCGAGCTGGCCGCGGCCGACATTGCAGTGGTCTCGATGGAGATCCCGCTCCTGACCGTGCTCACTGCTCTTCGGGTCGCCCGGGAGGAAGGAACGAGAACGTTGCTCAACCCGGCTCCCGCGCAGGCCCTGCCCGCCGAGGCCTGGAGCATCATTGACGTGCTCACCCCCAACCGCACCGAGGCGGCGATCCTCCTCGGACTTGATCCGGCGACCGAGGCGTCGTCCGGGATGCTGGCCCAGGACTTCCGCGGGCACGGCGTGGGCACGGTCGTCATCACGTTGGGGGGCGAGGGCGCCCTCGTCACCGACGACGACGGCGCGAGATGGGTGTCCGCGATTCCCGCTCCGGCCGTGGTCGACACAACCGGTGCCGGTGACGCCTTCACCGCCGCCCTCGCCGTGGCTCTGGCGGAAGGCCAGCCCACGGACGAGGGGGTCCGGTTCGCCGCCGCGGCCGGTGCCCACGCAGTGTCGGCGGCGGAGGTGATTCCGGCTCTTCCCCGCAGATCCGATCTCGAAAGGCTCTTGTCATGATCGATTACGCATCCCTGAGCCCGCGGGAGCTGGCTCCGTACATCCAACACACCCTGATCACGGTTGGCACCACCCGCGCACAGGCGGAAGCGCACGCCCGGGAAGCGATTGACTACGGATTCGACGCGGCGATGGTCGCCGGTTCTTGGGTGGAGCTCACCGCCAAGGTTCTCGAGGGGACCGGGGTCAAGGTGGCCTCGGCCCTGGACTTCCCGACCGTGGGGGTGATGACCAGCGCCGGCAAGGCCGCCGAGGCCGCCGAGCTGGTCCGTCTCGGCGCCGAGGAGATCGACATCGGCGTCCAGGTCGGCTGGTTGAAGAGCGGCGACTTCGACGGGTTCCGCGAGGACATCGCCGGTGTCGTGCGCGCCGCCGGGATGCCGATCAAGGTGATGCTCGAGCTGCCCTTGCTCACCGAGGACGAGAAGGAGGCAGCCGTCGAGCTGTCCGTCGAGGCCGGTGCCGCCTATCTGAAGAACGCCAGCAGCGGGGCGATCGAGACCGCTTCGCCAGAGTCGATCCGCTACCTGGTGGAGCGGGCTCCGCAAGGGGTGCTGGTCAAAGCATCGGGCGGGATCAAGAGCCGCGACCAGGTTGTCGCCCTCCTGTCCGCGGGGGCCGCCAAGGTGGGAACGAGCGCCGGCATCGAGATCATCACCAGCGACAGGGCAGACGAGAGCTACTGATGGCCGTCCCGTTCGTCCTCGACACCGACACCGCCCAGGACGACTGCGTCGCCATCATCGTCAGCATGCTCGACCCGGAGGCCGACCTCCGGGCGATCACCATGGTCGCCGGCAACGTCGGGTTCGATCAGCAGGTGCGCAACGCCCACCTCACCCTCAATGCCTTGGGCCGTCTCGGCGAGGTCCCGATCCACCTCGGCTGCCGCGAGCCGATGGTCGTGCCGTGGGTGTCCGCCGAGAACGTCCACGGGACCGGGACCGGTGGCCTCCAGATGGACTTCGACGGGACGACCACCGAGGAAGAGCACGGGGTCGATGCCCTCATCCGCATCGCCGCCGAGGACCCGGGCGAGGTCTCGGTGGTGGCCATAGGCCCACTGACCAACATCGCCACCGCGGCGGCCAAGGACCCGGACTTCGCCCGCAATGTCAAGGATCTCGTGATCATGGGCGGGTCTAACAACGGGCGGGGGAACATCACGCCGGCCGCCGAGTTCAACTTCTACGTCGACCCCCATGCCGCCAAGGCCGTGTTCGAAGCGGGCTTCGAGCGGATCACCGTGGTCCCCTGGGCGCCATTGACCGTCCGGGACGCGCTGTTCACCCGGGAGCGGCTGGCCCGGATCGAGGCCATCGGCACGACCCTCTCCAGGTTCTTCATCCGAGTCGTCCGGGCCACTCTGGAGTTCGACGAGCGGGTCGGCATACCCGGCTCCACCCATCCCGACTCACTGTCCGTGGCGGTCCTTCTCCACCCCGAACTGGCACTCGAGGTCGGTGTCTACCACGTAGCGGTGGAGTGCGAGTCGGCGCTGACCCGCGGTTACAGCGCCATGTCGTGGGGAGTGCACGGTCTGGAGCCCAACGCCAGGGTGGTGGAAAGAGCCGACTCCGAGGGGTTCTACGAATACGTCTGCGGACTGCTGGCCGAGCCGACCGAGCCCACCAGGCCATTCACCAACCTCGATCGACCGTAGGCTCCCGGGCGATGATCGACCTCACCTTCCCGCTCCACGCTCCCAAGGGTCCTTCGCTGAACACGAAGGGGTGGTTGCAGGAGGCGGCGCTGCGGTGTCTCCTCAACAACCTCGACCCAGACGTCGCCGAGGACTGGCGCAGCCTCGTCGTCTACGGCGGCTCCGGGCGGGCCGCGAGGAGCTGGGAGGCCTTCCACGAGATCGTCGCCCGACTCCGCGACCTCGAGGCCGACGAGACCCTGCTCGTCCAGTCGGGCAAGGCGGTCGGCGTGTTCC
>CAZGWX010000226.1:0-9973 GCA_964529515.1 uncultured Acidimicrobiaceae bacterium | reverse complement strand
GCTCGTGACCGAGCTCGGTCTCGACGCCGAGAAGATCAACGACGCGGCCCACTTCGAGGAGGACCTCGATGTGGACAGTCTCGGTGTCGTGGAGCTGCTGATGGCGCTCGAAGACGAGTTCGACGTCAAGATTCCCGATGAGGAAGCCGAGTCGATCATGACCGTGGGCCAGGCCATCGACCTGGTGCACGGCAAGCTCAACGGCTAGACGGGCGCCATGAACGATCGCCGCCGGGTGGTCGTGACCGGGATGGGGGCGATCACCCCCATCGGGCTCGACGTGAGCTCGACTTGGGCGGCGGTCAAGTCGGGTGTCTCCGGTGCGGGGCCGATAACCCTCTTCGACTCCACCGGCTACCGCACCACCTTCGCTGCCGAGGTGTCCGACTGGGACAGCTCCGCCCACTTCGACGCCAAGGAACTGAGACGGCTCGACCGATTCTCTGAGTTCTTCATCGTGGCCACCCGCCAGGCCTTGGCGGATGCACGCCTCGACCTGGCCGGGGACGAGGAGGCCGGCTCGCGGGCCGGTGTCATGGTTGGCGCGGGCTTCGGCGGCATGGGGGCGTTCATCGACGAGATCACGACCCTCGTCGAGCGCGGCCCCGACCGCGTGAGCCCGACCGGAGTTCCCAGGATCATCCCCAACATGGCTGCAGGGCTGGTCTCCATCGAGCACAACCTGACGGGACCAGTGTCGTGTGTGGTCACGGCGTGCGCGGCATCAGCGAACGCCATTGGCGACGCTGCGGAGATCATTCGCCGCGGCGCGGCCGACGTCATGGTGGCCGGCGGATCGGAGGCGTCGATAACCACATTCGGGATCGCCACATTCGCCCAGGCACGAGCCCTGTCGTCACGCAACGACGAACCGCAGGCCGCGTCCCGCCCGTTCGACGCCGACCGTGACGGATTTGTCATGGGGGAGGGCGGCGGAGTCCTTGTTCTGGAGTCGCTGGAGAACGCCCGGGCCCGAGGGGCCGAGCCGCTCGCCGAAATCACGGGCTATGGAATGTCGGCAGACGCCTATCACATCACCCTGCCCAAGCCCGGTGGCTCGGGAGCCGCGAAGTCGATGCGGGCCGCCCTCGACGACGCCGGCCTCGACCCCGCTGACATCGGCTACATCAACGCCCACGGGACGTCGACGCCGGCGAACGATGCCACCGAGACCGCGGCCATCAAGATCGCACTCGGGGACGCGGCCTACGGGGTCCCCGTGTCGTCGACCAAGTCGATGACAGGCCACCTCCTGGGAGGTGCCGGTGCCGCAGAAGCCATCATCTCGATCATGGCGATGCGGGAGGGCGTCCTGCCACCAACGATCAACTACACCACTCCTGATCCGGAGTGCGACCTCGATTACGTGCCCAACGAACCGAGGGAAGGGTCGATGCGCCACGTCATGTCGAACTCGTTCGGGTTCGGCGGACACAACGCAACGCTGGTCTTTTCAGCGCTGTGAGCTACTTCTGGCGCCACTCTGCCAGCGAGCGGAACACCATCGCAAGCAGCAGGGCAACGCCGACCGTCACGCCGATGAAAGAGACGAGGGCGAAGATGCCGGCCCACACTGGACAGGACTCGCCTTCCTGACGACAGCTGACGTCGGTCACCATCCACCCCAGAGCGGCCCCCAGCATTCCCGTGAGGAGTGCAGGGACGGCGATCCACGGGTTGGGCCGCCTCATTGCTTTCGCCTCCCACGGTCGTCGACCCCGGCGGCGTCGAGGATTTCTCCCGGCGCCAGCTCGGGCGGGATCGGAAAGGTCGAGCCAGGAGTCCGCGGCGGGTGGAACGCTGTCTTCACCGATGGGTGCCACGCCAGTACGAGCACTGCGGCGGCGAGGGCGACGGCCGCCAGCAGCACCGGGGTATCGAGGAACGGGATCACAGCCAGGGAGATGACCGGGTATCCAATGCGCACGAAGGCAAGGCCTCCCCAGACGACCCGGGTGTAGAGGAAGGCCGCCAGCAAGGCCGCGGCGGCGAGGGCGGCGACGGCCCACGGCGGCCCGGACGTGGTGAGCCCGAGCACGGTCGGAGCGCCGAGCAGGATCAGGGGGAGTACCACCGCCCGGTCGGGGGGTCCGGTGGCGGACGGGAGCTTCCGGATGCGGTTGTGAACAGTGAAGAGCGCGCCGGCGGCGATCACGGTGGCAACAAGCGCCACCCACCACACGGCATCGATCGGCCGGGAGGCGGCGATGCCCGCGCACACCGTCATGACCACCCAGCCGAGGCGGTAGGCCCACCTGGCGCCAAGCACCAGCAGCCCGGTCGAAGCGGCCGTGGCCATCGCCAGCAGGCCGACACCGATGAGCAGCACGGACGGCCAGGTCGGGAAAGGCCCCGGGTCGGCTACCAACGCGGCTACCCAGAAGAGGGTGGCCGCGAGCGGTGCGAAAGCCGCGAGGGGTGGTCTCACCAGCCGAAGTCTGGCACGCCTCAGGCGGGAGTAGGAGTCGAGCCGTCGGCGGCCGAGACCACTCTCAGATCCGAGCGTTCTCCGAACCGCGGCGACTCGGCGGGGCCCCAGATCGTCTCCTCGTGCCAGGTGGCACCGGGACGAAGTGTGACCACCGTCCCCGGCCCGGGGGGATCGGTGTGGAAGCTCTCCCGGTCGGATCCGAGAAGGCGGAGGCGGGCAGCCTGGATGGCATCCTGGTGGGAGACCATGACCACGTCGCCGTGAGGGTGGAGAGAGTCGAGGCGCCGGGCGACCGCGGCCACGCGCTCGGCAGTGTCGGCTAGTGACTCCGGAATCAAGTCGACAGACCACGGGTCGGCCAGATAAGCGTCGATCTCGCCGGGGAAAGCAGCCGAGACGTGCGACCAGGGATGGCCCTGCCAGCGCTCGGCGAGGCCCCAGTCACGCAAGTCCTCGTCGACCCGGACCGGCACCCCCGACCGGGCAGCGATCTCCTCCGCGGTGCGGAGTGCGGGTTCGAGGGGGGACGACCAGATGGCGACCACCGCCCTCGGCCCCAGGTATCTCCCCGCACGGCGGGCCTGTTCGAGGCCGTGTGGGGAGAGCCCGAACCCGGGCAGGGAGCCGAACACGATGTTGTTGGGATTGTCCACTTCGGCATGGCGGACGAGATGGACCAAGGCAGCCATGGCCCTCAGTTTGGCCCGTTGTGTCCTCAACCCCGGGTAACTTCGGCCGCGTGTGGACCGAGCCGATCCTCCACGTCGACATGGACTCGTTCTTCGTCGAGGTCGAGCGCCTGTCTGATTCGACCCTCCTCGGCGTCCCCGTGGCCGTCGGCGGCACCGGTCCGCGGGGGGTGGTGGCGAGCGCCTCCTACGAGGCACGGAAGTTCGGCGTGCACTCCGCACAGCCGACGGCCATCGCTCTCAAGCTCTGTCCGGACCTGGTCATGGTGCCGCCGTCCCACGGCAAGTACGGAGAAATCTCCTTACGTGTCTTCGCCGTGTTTCGTGAGTTCACGCCGATGGTGGAGGGTCTCAGCGTCGATGAGGCGTTTCTCGATGTCGGTGGGCTGCGCCGGCACCATCGGTCATCGGTGGTAGTGGCCAAAGCGATCCGCAAGGAGATACGCGAGCGGATCGGGCTTCCCTGCTCGGTGGGAGTGGCCACCAACAAACTCATCGCCAAACTGGCGAGCCAGGCCGCCAAGCCGGACGGCGTCCGCCACGTGCCGTCCGGCGCTCAGAGCGAGTTCCTGGCCCAACTCCCGGCCACCGCCCTTCCCGGCGTGGGACCAGCGACCGCGGCCGCCCTGCAGAGGCTCGGTGTGGAGACGGTTGCCGACCTGGCGGCCACACCGGAGTCCGCGCTTGCCGCATCAGTAGGGCCTACCCTCGGTCGCCAGCTGGTCGACCTGGCCACGGGGGTCGACCATCGCAAGGTGGAGCCCGATCAGGAGGCGAAATCGGTATCGGTCGAGGAGACCTTCGACAACGACCTGATCGGCACTCCCGCTCTTCTCAACGCGGTGACGGTCCACGCCCAGCGGCTGTCGCATCGACTCCGGCGCGCCGGTCTCCGCGGGAGGACGATCACTCTCAAGGTGCGCTATTCCGACTTCGAGACGATCACGCGGAGTCGGACGCTCGCCGAGTCCACGAACTCCGCCCGGGCGCTCTCTTCCGAGGCGCGCGAACTGATGTCGGAAGCGGCACCGACCCGCCCGGTTCGGCTCGTCGGCCTCGGTGCCTCCTCGCTGGAGAGGGCCGACGCGCCACACCAGATCGGCCTCGACGAAGAGCGATGGGACCGGGTCGAGGACGCGGTGTTCGAGGTGGTACAGAAGTTCGGCGACGCCGCGATCCGACCCCGTGACAAACCGGGAGAAGGTGGGTAAAGATCCACTGTCACCTGTGCGTCCGGCAGGTGTAGAGTCTTGGTAGGGCACCAAGTCATGGACCGGTGGAAATGCCTCTAGACGACAAGGAACAGAGGATCCTGGCGGAGATCGAGCGCCAGTTCTATCAAGAAGATCCTGAGCTGGCTCGCGCCGTGCAGAAGGTGCAGCGGCCACTCCGGGTCGGAGTGCGTCTCGCTTTCCTCGGCATCATCGCGGGGCTCGCCATCGTCGTCGCCTACATCTCCGTGACGCCGATCGCCGCCATAGGTTTCCTCCTCGTCGTCTCTTCGGCTACCGCACTGGTCAACGCGCTCCGATTCCGGGGTTGGGGACCACGCCCTGCGGAGCCCGTCGAAGAGTACGACGAACAAGACGACTGAACTCCCCGCCCTGGCGTTCCAGCCCTCGTTCGAGTTGGCTAATGTTCCGGCCCCACCCTGTCGCTGCGGGCACGGCGGGGCAAGACGAACCACGCACCGGTTCGTGACGTCAAGCTTTTGCGGGAGTAGGAAAATTGGATCAGGCCTTTACAGCCGATCAAGCGACTCGGCTGAGCGGATGCACTCATCATCAGTTGCGCTATTGGGATCGTGTGGGGCTCGTCAGCCCGTCGGTGCAGGGCTCGGGCGGCCGTCCGGGAGTTCGCCGCCTCTATTCGTTCCGTGACCTGGTTGCGCTCCGCGTCGTGCGCAGCCTCCTCGACAACGGGATGTCGCTGCAGAGGGTTCGCCGGGCATGGGACTATCTCCGTCGTGAGGGCAGCATGGACGACCAACTCGCTCAGGTGAAGTTGGTCACCGACGGTCAGACCATCTTCCGGGTCAGCCACGACGAGGGTGAGCTGCTCGACGCCCTCCGGGAGGGTCAGCTGGCGTTCTTCGTCGCCATCGACGAGATCGCACGCGACGTCGAAGAGGACGTCACCTACTTCGAGCTGGACCGGGCCAACTTCCTGGCCATGCTCCGTCGCGTCGAGGACGACGTTCGCGAGGAGCAGGCCACCGGGACCTGAGGGCTCAGCCCCGGAACAGCGAGCGGGGGTTCATCGAAGCCAGCAGACGCTGGCGCCCGTCGTAGCGGCTCTGCATCCACCACTCCAGCTCCGTGAGCTGGTCGTCGGAGAGCGTCGCCTTCTTCTCGCCGTACACGGCGCCGGCATAGCTCCGGGCGAGGGGCACCAGGGCCGAACCCTTCGAGCTGGCCCACTCGATGGGCGTCATCGTATCGGTGACCGGATCGCCCAGGTCGTCGAGACGGTCCACGATCTCGTCCCACAAGGCCGTGATGTCGCCTTCACGGGCCCGCGCCAGACGCCGGTTTCGCCTCAGCCGCTTGGTCAGTGGCACCACCCCGAACAACAGGGCGATGAGGGGGATCGAGATGAGCAGCCACCGGGGGCCTTCGCTCCTGTCGAACGGGCCGCTCCCCGGCGCCAGCGGGGTCGGAGTGTCGTCGTTGAGGGTCGGATCCTGCGGCTCCGGTCCGACGACGACACCACTGCCACCCGACTCTGCGAGATGCTCACTGGGGACGAAGCCGGCGGTCATGCTCGCCGGGAGGCCTTCGGCCCGGGGAGTCGGGTCGAACCGCACCCAACCAAAGCCGTCCATCCACATCTCGACCCACGCGTGGGCATTGGTGTCTCTCACCTCGATGACTTCGAGGCCGTCGATGGTGACGGTGGTTCCGGGGGTGAATCCCCATACCACCCGGGTGGGGATTTCGAGGACCCTGCCCAGCACCGCCATGGCGGCGGCGAACTGCTCGCAGTATCCCGTCCGGTAGTTCTCACTGGTAGGAGCATTGAGCCAGTCGTTCAGGACCAGTGCGCCGTGACCCGTGGACACCTGCGACGAATAGGTGAAGTCTCCGGAGTCGCGGAACCAGTGCTGGAGCATCCAGGCCTTCTCGAAGTCGGTCGCAGCGCCCCGAGTCATTCGGAGGGCGGTGGCGGTCAGCTGGCCGGGGAAGTTCTGCGGCAGGTTGAGGAAGTTGTCGATGTCGGCAGGACGCTCGACATTGCCGGGCGGGGGACCGGGCTCGCCACTGAAGAGCCCGTCTTCGGCCGCGCTGGCGAAGAGGGGGCTCAGCTGGCCGTTCGACCCGGTCGCGAGGGCGCCTAGGTCGGCCTGGGTCAGGGGGTAGATGGTCTCGAGTTGGTAATTGTCGTCGGGGGCGATCCCGACCGGGCGGAACAGGGCGCCGTCGCGGCCGTAGCGCACCTCTCCCGGCCGGATGGTGTCGGTGCCGGAGATCTCGTGGATCGTCCGCGGCTCGCCGGCGGTGGGCATCAGGGTGCCGCCGAGCCGGGAGATGAACACCCGCTGGAGGATCGGGGTGCTCGACCCGCGATAGGCGTACTGAGGGTCGCCGACAGGAGTGGACGGGGCCGCCACCCGGGTCTGGGAGTTGCTCCGGCGCCACGCCACGCCGTCGAACTCGTCGAGGGTCTCCATGCGCCAGTAGATCTCGTTGGCGGGAGGGCCGCCCGGGCCGAGGGTGGCACGGAAGAGGAGGGCGTTCTCGCGGCTGATCAGGCGCTGTCTCAGGTCGACGAACCGATCGAACAGGACGTTTCCACCGGGACCGCTGCCGAGGCCCGGGCCGCCCGACTGCCATGGCAGGTTCCCGTACTCGGAGACGATGCCCACCGCGTTGGCCGTCGCCATCACGGAGAGGAGTCCGATCCAGGCCGCCATCACGAGGGCGGCCCTCGGGGCTGTATGGGGGATGGGGAGGCCGGAGGAGTCCCGCGCCCGCCCCACCGTGTCCTTGCGTTCGAGGGCAAGACCGGCGAGGGCGAGTCCGATGACGACCGCCGAGATCAGCATCCACGGGATCTCGGCCGAGCGGCGGTCGAAGACGGCGAACTGCAGGTAGGCGGTGCCGGCGGGGACCATCATCACGGCGACGTTCCCGGTCGATGCTCCCTGGGCGTAGAGACCGCCCAGTGTCCACATCATCACTGCGAGGATGGCGATCAGGCCGGGGCTGGGGATCACCGGAGCCACCCCGGACCGGATGATGAGGAACGCCTCGCTCATGCTCTCGGACAGGGCGGGAAGCGTGGAGCCGGTGGGAATCACGCCGGCCATGAGGCTCTCGGGGACGGCGACCCGGAGGAAGACGACGACCGCGCCGACCACGAACAGGCTGAACGACCAGGCCGGCTCGAGGTCGAACTGCCGCGTGAGCCACCACAGGACCCCGCCGAGCAGGGCCGCGGCGATGAGGACCAGATGCCAGAGGGTCTCGCCGCCGCCGAACTGGATCAGCCGGCCCGCCCTGAAGAGGATCATGGCCAGGAGGAGGAGGCCGGCTAGCTGGCTGAGGCGTCTGCCCATGTCGTCCTCATGCTCTTGAGCCAGTTCGGAGCCCACTTCGCGCCGGGCTCCACCACCACCGTCGACGCTCCCGCTCGGTGGAAGCCGATCACTGTTTGCGGAGTGGTCGACGACACGCTCATCAGGATCGTGTTGCCGTAGTCGTGGGAGAGCAGCCGCTGCACCGACAGCATGGTGCGATCAGGCACGCCGGTGACGAGGATCAGGGCGCCCCCACCGCCCGAGTGCCGGATTCGGGTGGCGACTGCCTGAAGGTCGATCGCGGGGTCGGTCTGGATCAGCGCCAGCTTCTCCATGATCGCCGTGTACCGGGACGCGTCCACGGTGTTGGCGTCCCCGGCCCAGAGGTCGGCATCGAAGCCCGAACGGATCAGGTGGTTGACGATGCTGGCCGCACCCGACACGGCGGTCTCGAAGGCGGCGGCCGACTCGTACACCGACGCCCGAACGTCGAAGAGGATCAGGGCGCGTGACTGCCACGGTGTCTCCATCTGGCGGATCATCAACTCGTCGGTCTTGGCGGAGGAGGGCCAGTGGATGCGGCGGAGGTCGTCGCCACGGTTGTACTCGCGCAGTGTGTAGAAGTCCTCACCGCCGCGCTGGTTGTGTTCGGGCCGGGCGGCATGGACGACGGGATCGCGCCCCCGCACCCGCGGGAATCCGCTGAGACGCTCCACCGCCGGGTAGACGACGATCCGGTCGACGGACGTGGAGGGGACGGGCAGCTCGGCCAGCCCCAGGGGGTCGAGCATCTGGCCCCGCGCCGGACCCACGCGGTAGACACCGCGCGGGCTGCAGGTGACGAGGTAAGAGGCGGTGGCCCGGTCGCGGGCGCCGAGACGCGACACCTCGAATCCGGCCACGCCCAGTCTCTCGACCGAATCGGACATCCTCATGTGGGGAACCCGCCGGTTTGCCTTGTTGTCGACGAGGAGCGTGACCATCGTCTGCTCCCCGTCGTGGACGGCCGGCGACCCGATACGCCGTGAGATGGCCAGGTCGGGCCGGTGATACCGGACGTAGATCGTGGCCAGGACGGCGGCGAGGACCAGGAATGCCCCGACTAGGAGCAGCTCGGGGTCGCCGAACACCCACCACAGAATGCCGAGGGCGGAGCCCGCTCCGAGAAGAGCCCAGCCTCGGGACGTGGGCATCAGGTGGCGATTCGGGAGGTCGTCCCCGGCACCCTGATGTTCGCCATGAGGCGCCCCACCATGTCGGCCACGGTCTCCCCGCGCATCTGCGCCTCCGGACGGAGGGTGAGGCGGTGCTCCAAGACCGGCAGTGCCAGGTCCTTGATGTCGTCGGGCATCACATAGTCGCGTCCCTGCGAGGCCGCCCGGGCGCGGGAGAGCCGTTGCAGGAAGAGGGCCGAGCGTGGCGACGCCCCCAGCATCACGTCCGGGTGGGCCCGGGTGGCTTCCACCAGGTCGACGATGTAGTTCTTCACCGCTCCCGACACGGCCACGCGCTGCGCGGTGGAGATGAGGTCTTCCACCTCCTCGAGTGTGACGACCGGCTGAAGGTCGTGGAAGGTCGACCGAACCCCGTGGGTGTCGAGCATCTCCAGTTCCTTGGTTCGGTTCGGGTACCCGATGACGACCCGCATCATGAATCGGTCGAGCTGGGCCTCCGGCAGGGGATAGGTCCCCTCGTGCTCGAGGGGGTTCTGGGTGGCAACCACCATGAACGGGAGCGGCACCGGCCGGGTGACGCCGTCCGACGTGACCTGTCGCTCCTCCATTGCCTCCAGGAGGGCGGACTGTGTCTTCGGGCTGGCCCGGTTGATCTCGTCGCCGACAACGATGTTGGCGAAGATCGGGCCCGGCTTGAACTCGAATTCCCGCCGCTCGCGGTCGTACACCGTGATCCCGGTGACGTCTGAGGGGAGCAGGTCGGGGGTGAATTGGACGCGGTTGAAGGCGCCCTCTATCGACCTGGCGATCGACTTGGCGAGGTGTGTCTTGCCCACGCCGGGGACGTCTTCGACGAGCACGTGACCTTCGGCGACCAGTGCCAGCAGTACCAGTTCGACGACGTCACGCTTGCCCTGGATGACGGTCTCGACGTTGGAAGCGACGATGTCGAATCGCTCGGCGAACCATTCCACCCGTTCGTCCTCGACCGGTGTCTCGACTGATGTCAACGTGGATCTCTCCCCGATGGTGGATGTCACGGCACTCTACCCCTGGTCAGATTCAAGCCCTCGGGTAGCCTTATGGCTAGGGAGTGAAACACATGTCGGGCTCGGCTGGGTCGGATCCGAACAAGATGATGTGGGGCAGAAATGGGCAA